>JBAXXF010000052.1:0-7826 GCA_037128035.1 bacterium
TCTTTAGTTAAAGCAGGTGAAAAGACCTCTGACTCTAAACGAGTGCATGTCATAATCGAACCTAAGGCTAATTAAGTATGGCGACATTAGCGGCACACCAACTCATTAAAACTTATAATAAACGCAATGTGGTTGATGGAGTTTCTTTACACGTCACTAATAATGAAGTAGTTGGGTTGCTGGGGCCAAATGGTGCCGGTAAAACAACGAGTTTTTATATGATGGTTGGCTTAATTAAGGCAGATAAAGGTTACTCATGGAGGGGTATATGAAAAGAACAGGAACAGCAGTTTGGACAGGAACCGGAAAAGATGGAAAAGGAACCCTAAGCACTCAAAGCAAGACTTTGGATAATGTACAATATTCTTTCACCAGCAGGTTTGAGAATGGAGTTGGAACTAATCCAGAAGAACTTATTGCAGCCGCTCACGCTGGGTGTTTCACTATGGCCCTCTCTCATATCCTTGCTGGAGCTGGTTTTCAGACCAAATCTATAAACACCACAGCTACCGTTACGATGGAACAAAAGGATAACAACTGGACCATCACCCAGGTGAATCTAGATATTCATGCAAAGGTGCCAGAAGTAAACACAGCTACATTCAATAACTTTGTTAATAACGCTAAGTTGAATTGCCCAGTATCAAGATTATTGAATGCACCTATAACTACGACTACAAAATTAGAGAATTAGAACCAATAGCCGATACTTACGCTTGCGGCAAAGGTATTCCTTTTTATCTCTTTCATGAACGTCATTTCAACTGGGCCTATAAAGCTGTCCCAGCTAATGGTCACGCCATTGCCAAAAAGACTGTCCTTTGCATTAAAGATATCTGTGAACTGACTAGAAAGTTTACCGACGTTGGTCTTTAATATTAGATAAATGTTCTTTAGCATCTCTATCTGTATTGCACCACCCAACAAAAGGGCGTTCGGACCTGAGACGGACATATAGTCCAATCCAACAAAAGGCTGGAACCATCTGTAATTGGCCCTAAAACCACCAAAGTAGAACTGGTACTCGTAAGGAATATTGTCCCCTATACTGCCACCGATGAATGTATTACCTATAAATGATATGCGACTATTGAACGGAATGGCGAATTCAGTACCCAGAGATAGTTTTTCAAAAGTCTTATGGCTGATACCATCCTGAAAAGAAAGCGCGTCAGTGGCCAATTTAAAGTCCGCATTTATTTGTATACCTTTCTTTGGATAAACGACACTGTTCAGTGTATCTATCTTATAAAAAAGGCTTCCCGTCAGGAACTCATCATAGCTCTTGTTGATCTGGTCTGTTGAAACAAGAGGGACTCTAGTCGTAAATTCCTTATCCACACCCATACCCAGAAGCATATAATTGGAAAAATTCGTCTCTGCATTTACGCTAAGATCATAATAGGAAAATCTATATATGGCCTGGGCGGTACCGTTCTGGAATGTTGTTATGTTAAACTTATTGAAAAGTAGTTCCGTTCTAAGACCGATCCCAGGTTTCTTGGATGAATATACATAATATTGTCCCCTAAATGCTGGATTCTCGCTGAGATCAACATCCAAAGAGACCCGTGAGTCTGCCGTAAAAGTATTTTTGAAAGTCGTGTTCAAGAGAAGAGCGGCCTTTGTGTAGCTACTATAGTTAAACCCGAACCTTAGAAGGCTAGAGGACCTCTCCTTAACTTTTATCGTCATTTCAAAACCATCATCCACTTGGGTCATGTTGTACGTGACGGATTCAAAGAACTGCGTACCATAGACCCTTTCTATCGCACTTTCTATCTGCCCCTCATCCACCGTAGCAGGAAGAGCAAGGTCCAGACTTCCAAGGACAAAATCCTTGGATGCTTTTTGCAACCCCTCTACCTTTACAGAGGTGATCTTAAAAAGGAAGGTCACTTTCTTTTTGTCTTTTTGTTTTTCGACCTTGGGTAGTTTGTCCAATGCGTTTATATACGGGACAACCGCAGTTTCTCCCATACTGATGAGCGCCGGGGCTTCATCAAAACTTGTTACGCTATACATATTGGTGTCCATTTCCACCAATATGTCTGCCATTTTTTTCTCTTTTTGTTTTTCTTTATAATTATTGAAACTTACGACCTGTTCCATTACCTTAAAGAAAGAATCGATCTCTTCTTTTTTGTATCGTGGCCCGGCTGCGTTTATAGCTATTATAAAATCAGCTCCCATCTTCTTTACTTCATTTATAGGCATGTTGTTCACAATGCCACCATCTACCAACAAACGACCATCTATCTCTACAGGATTGAATATCGTAGGGATGGACATACTGGCCCTCATAGCCTCTGCTATGTTCCCTTTATCAAGGACGACAGCCTCTCCATTCTCTAGGCTGGTGGCTACACACACTACAGGTATGGGAAGTTTTTTAAAATCTTTTACATCCTGATAATTCCATGTAAGACGCGTAAAGAGTGTATAAAAATTCTGACCGGATGTTATACCGGTAGGAAGAAAGCTCTTACCCGGAGAAAGATTAAAGGCGCCGACGTACCTTTCACTCTCATCTTTTTCGTACATTGGTATATATTCTCTTATAGGTTTATCATTAAAGAGTTGTGACCAGTTCTCGTTCATGGCCATTTTTTCAATATCGTCACCGCTGTAACCCATAGAATAAAGCACACCTATGATGCAACCCATGCTAGTACCAGCAATGTAATCTATTTTTACGCCCTGTTTATCCAGCGTCTTAAGAACACCTATGTGCGTTAAGCCTTTGGCCCCGCCACCACTTAAGACAAGCCCCACCTTTGCATAAGATACGGTGCTTACAGTAAGTAAAAATAAAATTATAGCCCTGCGGAACATTGGGGGTATAGTATAATAGGTTTCATAAGGGAGCAATGATGATGAAAACTATATTTAACAGACAGAACTTATACGACTATCTTTACATAACCCTTGGATGTTTCATAATGGCGCTTGCTGTGGTCTGGTTCCTTGACCCTTACAAAATAGTCCCAGGAGGCTTAACTGGCCTAGGGATAATCCTATACGAGTCCTTCAGGATCCCCCTGGGGACGACCATCCTTCTTTGTAACATCCCCTTACTGGTACTCGGAAGCATAATGCTTGGTAAGAGCTTTGGCATAAAAAGCATTTACGGAATAGTGGCCTCTGCTCTTTTCATAGACCTTATAAAGGGTGTTATATACCCTACTTTCCTTCCTGGACTTCCTTTACACATGCTACAGAATCCTGCGACCATTGATTACATGAACTCAATAGTTCCATTCATGGCTGCAATATTCGGTGGGATATTGTTAGGAGCAGGCCTTGGAATAGTCCTTATATTTAGAGGATCCACCGGAGGCTCAGACGTAATTGCGCAGATATCATCTAATTATCACATCATGAAAGCTGGGCAGGCCTTCATGATAATAGATTCAATAGTAATTTTTTCTGCTGGGATAGTCTTTGGTCATAGGCATGCCTCGTTCCCCTATGGTGTAACATCCATCTTACTAGGCCTATCCTCCCTGATAGCTAGCGTATTCGTAATAGATTATATAATGGACGGCGGAAAGCATATAAAAGGTATAACGATAGTTACAGATAAAGCTGATGAACTTTTGAAAGTGATATTGGACGACTTAGAAAAAGGAGCGACCATTTACCACGGAGAAGGAGCCTACACTGGACAAAAGAAAAAGATAATCTCAGCAGTTGTCGGCAATCGACAAATATACACGATCAAAAAAGCAGTTCAGGAAATAGACCCTTCCGCTTTTGTTATAGTAAATCATCTGGTGCAAGTTTACGGCGAAGGATTTGAACCGATAAAGCCAAGAAAATGATCTAATCCTGCTGGACCTTTTGCATAAGATCGCATTCTTTTTTAAGTAGATGCTTATTGGTATGTACCTTATTGCCAAACTCTATGTTCTCTTCTGTTTTTCTATTATAGGTGGGCCAGCGTACAAGCCCCCTGCCGTTAGGATCGCCAGTCTTTGCAAAGTTGGTCCAATAATCCATCATCTCATCAGCGAGTTTAATATCTGTATCGTTAAAGCCCATCTTTTTATCTGTTAATCCAAAAACGTAGTACAGCTCGGCCCCATGAGTGGCCCCTAGCTTTTTACCAAAGGGGGCTGCCGCTACTCTTGTAAAATGATACAGATAGGTTTTGGCGTGTTGTTTGTTCCTGGCACGTGCAACAAACCTTGCAGGCTCCGCAAACATCATAAGTCCAGATAAACGGTCAAAGACACCCCTAACATCCTCTGCTTTTTTAGCTGGGAACATGGCAAAGACCTCGTCAGAATGTTTACCAAACTGGATCTTTATCCATTTCTTATAATCATCGACCGACATGGGTTCATAAAAAAGTGTTCCCTCGTTCGCATTAGAACCAAGCATCAATGGAACCGTGGAGTTTTTACCTTGAACATATAATTTTTTAGGATCATCTGGAATAACATATCCGTCGTTGACTGGAGCGAATTTCATACCGGAGGCAAAAGGACGTAAAGAAAAATCGTAGGACTTAATTATCTCATCAGCAGATCTGGAACGCATCGCTTTTATTTGATCACTAGCTTTGTCACATTTTAGGACCTTTGTAAGCTTTTCACTTTCTAAGATAGCCTTTTGCATTTGTCCGTCGCCCTGCGGGAGCAAACATTCTATTCCATATGGGCCACCGCTTTCTGATATACCCTTATTAAAAAGTCCGGATGCAAGTGGGCTGATCATTAAAAGTGACACAGCTGCTGACCCTGCTGACTCTCCAAAAATAGTAACGTTGTTAGGGTCACCGCCGAACGCTGATATATTCTTCTTAACCCATTGTAATGCGGCTATCTGGTCCATTAGACCATAATTACCCATTGTCCCTTGTGGCGACTCTAACGCCAATTGAGGATGCGCAAAAAAACCTAATGGTCCAAGACGATAATTGAAGTTAACAAGCACAACGCCTTTTTGTGCGATAAAAGAGCCATCGTACATGGCACCAGAGCCCCATGCCCAGCCACCACCGTGGATCCATACCATTACAGGCAATTTTTCTTTATTACTTTTTGCGGGTGTCCAAATATTAAGATTAAGACAGTCTTCACTGCTAGCTTTTCCGATCACTTTGCTTTTGCCTTCTGGTTGTGGACAATAATTCCCATAAGCATCACAGACTTTGACGTTCTTCCATGGTTCCACAGGTTGAGTTGCTTTCCAACGTAATTTCCCTACCGGAGCTGCAGCATAAGGTATACCAAGGTAGATATGTAGACCGTCCTTAGTTATTCCACTGATAGGCCCGCTGTCCAATTGAACTACATCAGATGCAAACAAAGTTGGCACAAAGAATACGACTAGTAGAGAACGTAAAAAGAATGACTTCATTATTTATTATCCGTTGTTGTTTTTTTCTTATCTGGTGGAACAGGATTATCCCATCCACCGCCCAGAGCTCTAAAAAGCTGTACCATAGCTAAAAGCCTGTTGCCTTCTGTAACAGCAAGACTGCTCTCCGCAGGGAATAACTGTTGTTGAGCGTCCAAGACTTCTGTGTAGCTTGCCAAGCCCCTTGTATATCTACTAAGAGAAAGCTTTGTAGCTGTTCTTAAAAAATCGACCTGCTTCTGCTGTTGCACCCTCATTTGTTCAAGCTTTTGTTGGAACATGATGGCATTGGCAACTTCTCTTAAAGCGTTCATAACTGTTTTCTCATACTGGCTTTTTACCTGTTCATACGCTTGCTTTGTAGCCTCGTAGTTAGCAAATATCTTCCCACCATTGAATATTGGGCCCGCAACGTTACCGCCTACCGACCATGAGTGAGAGAATGCTTTAAGATCAGGAGTGGATGCACCCAAAAGACCTGTAAGACTGAACTGAGGAAAAAAGTTAGCCTTTGCTACACCTATATCTGCGTTCGCTGAGACCAAAGATTGCTCTGCCTCACGAATATCTGGCCTTCTCTCAAGAAGGGCCGATGGAAGACCAGCTGGAGTTTTAGGCGACATGTACTGCTCAGAAAGTGCAAAGCCTCTTGGCACAGGACCAGGAGTTCTTCCTAGAAGGAAATTTATTTGGTTCTCTGTTTCAAATATCTGGTTCTCTAGGTCAGGTATAGTTGCCGCTACTTGAGCAAGAGCAGCACCCGCCCTTGTGCTTCCTAATAGAGAGGCATCTCCCCCTTTGTATCTTTTAGTGAATAGATCGTAAGTGTCCTTAAAAGAATCAGTCGAACGTTTTGCTATTTCTAGTTCGTTGTCCAGCGCTCTTAACTGAAAATATGCATTAGCCACATCTGTTATCAATATAAGAGTTATATCCCTTCTGGCTTCAATGCTTGCAAAGTATTGTGCAGTTGCGGACTCAGAGGCTCTTCTCACCTTGCCCCAGACATCTATCTCCCACTGCAAGCTAACGTCGCCCATTCCCATCTTGGACTTGTTTATATCTGGGAGCCCCTGATTAGGGACGTTCTTGCCGTAGTTGCCCATGGCTGAGTAATTCAACTGTGGATAATAGTCCCCTCTTGGTATCCTTGCTAATTCTCTGAACTGTTCTGCTCTGGCGGCAGCTATCCTAAGATCTAAGTTACCCCTGAGAGCTTCTTCTATCAGTGACTTAAGGATAGGATCCTTGAACACTTCCCACCATGGGAGATCGGCAAAAGATTTTTTGTCAGCATCAGTTAGAGTACCCGAACCTCTGTGCTGCTCTGGCAATTTAATGTTGGGACGTTTGTAATCTGGCCCAACTGCACAGCTCCCTATAAAAATGGTAACTACAGTTGCAACTACGATCCTTTTCATTAGGATATCCTCTCAATATTCTTTGACTTGGACTTTTTACGCTCTATTAAATTGAATAATGCAGGTACGATCAATATCTCTAACAAGGTAGCTATAGCCATACCCATGATGACTGTAGTTCCCAAGGACCTTCTGGATACAGCACCGGACCCATCTGCGAACCACAATGGTGTACATCCTAAGATAAAAGCAAACGCGGTCATAAGTATTGGTCTCAGTCTTCTATCGATACCAGATATAGCAGCATCTCGTACTGGTACACCTTCTTTATCTACAGCATCCTTTGCATGTGCGACTATAAGGATCGCGTTCTTTGCCGCAAGTCCTATCAACATTACCAATCCTATCTGAGAGAATATATCGTTGGGCATTGACCTCATATAAAGACCAAAGAGAGCGCCGAACACAGCTATAGGTGTACCTAACAACACGGAGAACGGCAGCGACCAGCTTTCATATTGTGCCGCCAAAATAAGGAATACAAAGAGGAGTGAAAGACCAAAGATGAAGAACACCCCTCCGCTAGCTTTCTTTTCCTGGAAAGTTATACCGCCCCAGTCATATCCCATTTCCTTTGGAAGGATTTTTTTAGAAACGTCTTCCATCGCTGCTATAGCCTGACCAGTACCGTATCCTGGCGCAGGGTTAGCAAATATCTCCGCAGTTCTAAAAAGATTAAAGCGGAAAAGATATTCAGGACCCGTGACTTCTTTTACTGTGACCAGCGTGGAAAGAGGTATCATGTCGCCTGATCTGTTACGGACATAGAAAGAGCCTATATCATCTATTTTATCCCTTGAATCAGCTTCAGCCTCTACAAAGACCTTCCATTGTCTGCCGAACTGATTGAAGTCGTTAACGTAAGCGCCACCCAAGAAAGTTTGCATTACCAGATACAGTGACCTTATATCTATTCCTAGTTTAAATACCTTATCCCTGTCGATCTCAGCATATATCTGTGGAACATGTGCCTTATACAGGGTGTTAACGCTTGAGAACTCCGGACGCTTAGAGACTTCTGCCATGAACTTATTGAGG
>JBAXXF010000053.1:0-7759 GCA_037128035.1 bacterium
GGCAAACTATCCAATTATAGAGAAACAAACTCTTTCTACTTTATTTAGTAAGCCTACTGACGGTTCAGACTGGGCGTATGGGTGGCATTACCCAAGCAAAGAGAATAGCACTGCCGGGAAGCTCATATCAAAGAACTCTGTCGGCATGACAGGCTTTACTGGAACTTCAATATGGATAGACTTTGATAACAGCCTTGTAATAACTATACTTGCTAATAGAACAGTGGCTCCTGATTCTGCAAAATTCGGAGGGGATAAGGACAGGTTCTCTGCGCTTCGTCCTCTTCTACACGACATAATAATAGGAGAGATAAAATGAAAACGATCTACATGGTAGGAATATGCGGGACCGGGATGGGTAACCTGGCAATGATGCTAAAAAGCAAAGGGTACAACGTAGTTGGATCAGATTCCAATGTTTATCCACCGATGAGCACAGTACTTACTAATGCTGGTATAAAGATACTTCAGGGTTACAAGGAAGAGAACTTAAAAGAGCTTCCAGACATGGCGATAATAGGTAACGTTGTAAGAAGGGATAATCCTGAAGCTCAGCTTTTAATAAATAGTGATGTTAAATATTACTCGATGCCTGAAGCCCTAAGAGAGTTCTTCTTCAATGATAAAAAGACAGTCGTTGTAACAGGAACTCATGGCAAAACAACAACGTCCTTTATGGCAGCATGGCTTTTGGAGAATGCAGGACTTAAACCTGGATTTTTTATAGGTGGTGTTCCAAAGGACTTTGAGGTCATGGGACGTCCCGCACAGGGAGATTACTTTGTTATTGAAGGCGACGAATATGACACGGCCTTCTTTGATAAGGCCGCCAAGTTCTTTCACTACAACCCAAAATATCTCATCATAAACTGCATTGAGTTCGACCATGCCGACATTTATCCTGATCTAGAAAGCATAAAGAATGCTTTCGGAAAACTTGTAGCAAAGATGCCAAAGGACGGCGTTATAGTCTACAACGCTCAGGACAAGAATATTGCAGACATTCTGCATCTTGCAAATTGCAAGACAGTTTCTTTTTCTGGAGATGAAAAGACCCCTGCGGACTATAAGGCCCAAAAGATCCGTGTGGAGCACGGAGATATAGAAAGCAACACTGAACCAAAACTTAATTTTGAAGTAATAAGTAAAAAAGAGAGCCATCCATTCACACTTAGTGTGCCTGGCATGCACAACGTCTTGAACGCTATGGCTGTAATAGCACTGTCACAGGAAATGGGCCTTGGAATAGATAAGGTCAGACACGCTTTGGATTCCTTTAGAGGCGTTAAAAGAAGGCAGGAAGTATACGGAACCTCTGGCGGAAGGATAATTATAGACGATTTTGCACATCACCCGACAGCATTGTCCTACACTATAGATGCCATAAAAGAATGGTATTATCCTCGCAGAATATGGTGCCTATTTGAGCCAAGGAGCGCAACAAGCAGGACAAATATTCTTCAGAACGAAGTAATAGATGCCCTAAGCAAAGCAGAAAGAGTAATACTTCCTCCTGTTAACCAACCAGAAAGAGTGGAAGAATCAAAAAGATTCAACCCTGAATATGTATGCAAGGTTTTAAGGGACAGAGGCGTTGATGCGCAGAACCTTGCTGGTGTTGATGAGATCGTTGAATACCTATCGGAGAACACTGCCCCAGGGGATGTAATACTAATAATGTCAAATGGCGGTTTTGGCGGTATATACGAAAAATTGATGAAGGCTTTCCAGGCCTAGCAGGAGATAAAATATGGATTACTTAGTAATAGAGGGAGCTCGCCCACTAAAGGGCGATGTTGAGATCAGCGGTTCAAAGAACGCGGCACTCCCCATGTTAATGGCTTCGATATTATCAAAAAAGACCGTCCATTTTACAAACCTTCCTAGATTAAGCGACGTTGATTTTGCCCTCAAGATCCTGGTCGAGTTGGGTGGAACGGTAAGAATGATAAGAGAACAGAATGCTATAGCCGCATATGTGGAATTCGATGAAAAGGCTAATTGCATAGCTCCGTATGAACTTGTGAGAAAAATGCGAGCCTCTATTTCTGTTCTAGGACCACTGCTTGCACGTTATGGCAAAGTTAAAGTATCTCTGCCTGGTGGCTGTGCAATAGGTGCAAGGCCAGTAGACCTTCATATTATGGTCATGGAAAAATTAGGAGCTAAGATAATCATAGAGGATGGATACATAATGGCTGAAGCTGATAAGCTCAAGGCCAACGATATAGTTTTTCCTTTTGTCAGTGTTGGTGCAACTCAAGCGGCAATGATGACAGCTTGCTTAGCTAACGGAGTTAGTACGACAAGGAATGTCTCCATGGAACCTGAGACTGTTGAGCTGGGACATATGCTTAATAAGATGGGCGCTAAGATAGAAGGACTTGGCACAGAAACACTTACTATTCACGGATTGAATAGTAAGACCCTTCCAGGTTCAGATAGTCCTATACACATACTGCCTGATAGAATAGAGGCTGGAACTTATGCTATTGCAGCTGCTGCTACCAGGGGTAAGGTCAATATCAAGAACGCTAATCCTGCCCATTTGGATATACTTCTGTATAACTTAAAAGAATCAGGAGCTGTGATCTCTCGACATGAGACAGGCTTCACTGTAGATGCTACAAAACTGGATAAGATAAAACCTGTGGATATAGTAACAGCTCCATATCCTGGTTATCCTACAGACTTACAGGCTCAGTGGATGGCATATATGTCCATCGCCAACGGTACAAGCACAGTAACAGAAAAAATATTCGAGAACAGGTTCATCCATATTGGTGAGTTGTTCAGACTGGGTGCTAGAATAAAACACAGCGGTAATGTTGCAACAATATTTGGTGTTAGCAAACTTACAGGAGCTCCGGTGATGGCTACTGATCTAAGAGCATCAGCTTCTTTGATAATAGGTGCTCTAGTAGCGGAAGGAACAACGGAGATACACAGGGTCTACCATATAGATAGAGGATATGAGCGCATAGACGAAAAACTTATGGGCTTAGGAGCAAGGGTAAATAGACTAAGGGAGGGATGATCTAATGAGTGATTGCCTATTCTGTAAGATAATAAAAAAAGAGATCCCATCAAATATGGTCTATGAAGATCAAAACGTTTTTGCGTTCAGGGACATTCACCCTCAGGCAAAACATCACATACTTGTTGTGCCTAAAGCGCACATACCTAACTTAGACGACATAAGCTCAAACGATACATACGGACACGTTTTTTCTGCTATAAAAAAGATAGTAAAAACTGAAGGCATTGATAAGAGTGGTTACAGAGTAATAATAAATAATGGCCCCGACGCAGGGCAAACAGTGTTTCACGTTCATTTCCATATTATTGGAGGAGAAAGGATATCGGACAAAATGGCTTAAAAAAAACCGCTTCTTGGGGTTTGGCTCTTTCCTTTGGTCTAGAGCTGGCTGTTCTTGTCGGGCTATCGGCATATATCGGATCACTACTAGACAAGCATTATTCCACACAGTTCTTTGTTATAACTCTGACGATACTGGCTTTCATAGGTGGAATGCTCCGCCTATATTTTGGTATCAAGAAATATCTATAATCCTTTGGCTACCATTTGTTTTGCTATGTTCCTTAAAGCTTCAGCCTTAGGGACCTCAACATACAGGTTATCCAATACAGCGTAAGACTTGTTCATATTAGGCTTAGCCTGATCTATAGCTGCCACAACATTCTGCATTGATGTCTTAAGAGCTGTAGCATCTTGCTCATACTTTGCATAAAGATCTGGTGGAGTACTAAGCTTCCTGCTCCTGTGATAAGCCATAGCCTTTTCTATATTAGCCATATTTCTCTTAGTAACAGCTTCTATTCCTTCCATATTCCTTATCTCATACGCTACCCCTGCTTGTCCTGGAAGTGCTTTTACAGCCACTATCGGAACATTCTGAGCAAGGAGCTTTTGCATTTTTGTCTTTGCCAGGTTCATTTTTACTTTAGCTTCTTCAGCCTTCTTGTTCATCTCTTCTATATATCTTGCAAAATTTTCCTGCCAACCTTTTTTTAGAGCATAGACCCCGCCTACAGGTGTCTTAAGGTTCTTTAATTTAAGTGCTTTTCTATTGTACACAGCCTTACCGTTTGAAGCGTACATGGTCGATATATCAAAGGTATTTTGTGCAGAGTTAGAGTTAATTATTACATTTGTGTTGCTATAATAAAGTTGCTTTTCACCTTCTATAAGTTTTCCCTGCATTTTTACATATTCTTCAAAACCAGGGGCCATAGCAAGGTCCGCTGCCGCCTGCATTCTTTCTGACAAACTACCTCTTTTCATTCTGTAAGGGGCGCTGTGTGCTTTAGCTAGCACTGCCGCGTAATCTAGGCCTAGCTGTGTTTCTTGTGCATCAAGCTCTGATATTTTCTGACGGAGATCTATAGTGTTGGTATAGCCAGCTACACCTGGGTATTTAACTTCGCCGGTGCCTGCGGCCTGTTTCATCGTTTTATCTACAGAGTTTGCTCTGGCTTTATATATTTGAGGGTTTGTTGCAGAAACTATTGCTGATGTAAGCTCGTTATTATAGTTCGTTATATTAGTCGAATAAGGAGTGTACTTATTATTAAAATTACCAGCCCCCTGCCCCGTGGCTATATACTGACTTGAGATATTGTTCAACATCTCAGCTCCAGTTCCAGCGCTAACGGTGTTATTCGCTCCTTTTCCAGCCGCGATAGGGCTGCCAGTGCCTGTTGCTGTAGTAGGTGTATAAGCCAAAAATGGGTTATAAGGGTTAGTTCCACCAACACTCATAGATGGACTGGTCCCAGTGCTTGCTGTTGAAAAACTTGGGTTTATCTTTATACTTGAAACAGCATCTTTGTTTGTCGCATCATCCTCGTAGTAAGCAGTGGTCGCTAAGCTC
The DNA here is from genome assembly GCA_037128035.1 of bacterium. Lineage (GTDB taxonomy): Bacteria > Bdellovibrionota > JAFGOL01 > JAFGOL01 > JAFGOL01 > JAPLFT01. The sequence goes on from JBAXXF010000053.1 coordinate 4,896, forward strand.
ATAGGATCACCTAGCCAATTTTTTAACGTAGTTCCCTGCTTTATACATTTCTCATCACCAGAGCCGTAGTCGTCCGTGCACTCTTGAAATTTTAAGGTCTTATATGTGGAGACAAAACCAAGGATCGTATTCCAGCCGTCTGAACCAAGGCGATCGAACATGTCACAATTCTTATCGTTGGTTACCTTTATAGGTTTCCAAACACTTCCACCTGAGGCTGCTGCTTTCAGGTATTCTGCAGCTAATTTTTCGCATTTTGCCTTGTTTTCAGCTGACATCTTGTCGTAATCTTTGCATATGTCCAAACCTTCAGGAATGGTGTTATATATATCAGCGACATCGACTTTATCTGCGGTAACAGCCAGATCAGACTCCACCTTTTTTAATGCGTTTATAATACTTTCTCTTGAATTATCCTGCCTCTTTTTTGCATCCGCGGCCGCCTCTGTGGATAGACCATCATTATTAAATGTTTCGCTATTAAGCGCCTTTAATTTATTATCAAAAGCCAGTTTTGCAGAACTGATTTTTTTCTTCTGTGCCTCAGTTGCATCTGCTTTTCCAGAAGCCTTATAGTTAAGAGCCTCAAACTCAGCCTCTGCCAAATCTGTCCTTAACCCTATTAGTTGGTTCGAAAAAGCACGAGCATTAGGAAAGGCTTTGTCTATTTCATTTATACTATATTCTGTAGCATTCTTTTTTACAGCTGTTATCTTGGCGTGATAATCTTTAACTAATTGTTTAGAATATTTTAGCCTTGCATCGTATTCCAGCGCGGCAACGGCCTTTTTTAATGGTTCTTGCTCACACTTGTACAGATCAGCACCAGCACAGTTGATCACTGCGGCCAGATAATCACCTTTTATCTTTCCAGTGCTCGGATCCCAAGCCGCTGACTTTTGCATTTCTACAAAGTTTTTATCGTTGAGACTACTCACCTCAGTTGTGCCTGTGGTTTGGTCAAGCCCTAGCCTTTCATAGGCAGCCTTAACAAAGTCAGCATCAGTAATAGTCTGGGAATAGACCTGGTTCGTTCCAAGTAATGAAACTAAAAGGATTAAACTAGTTAACATAAGTCACCTCTCTAACGTACCTCATATACTAAAACACTTTTCAGTGTTTTAAAATGTAAAAATGGGCGTCCCTACTAAAGGACGCCCATTCTACTATCTTCGCCTTTTCAAGCTAGTCATAAATCACTCTTTACTTGGTAACATGCATTTTAGTCTTATCCGTTGTTAGTACGACAGGAACTCTGCCTACGCATTCCCCTGTCAGCTCAACGCTAAGGACTTTAGCCTTAACAAGCTGTTTAAAACCATCTGAATCTGTTGCAAATTTTGCGGTCATATCTGCGGAGCAATCTTTCAGCTTTTCTTCAAAAGTTGTAGGATCGTAGGTTCCGTCAGTATCACTTATTTTTAGTGATTCTACTAGAGGGGTCAACTTAGCTATATCAGCTTCAGCTGTTACAGCTGCTACTGTTTTAAGCTTTTCAATTATAGTGGATCTTACTTTTGCTTTATCATTTTTTAGAACGTCTGTAGCTTTTACAAGGTCAACTGCTTTCTGGAAGTCTGCATCAGTACCTTTTAGATAGCTTTCTACAAGATCACCAAAAGATTTCCATGCGGAAGCTGCATCATCTTTAGCCTTAAGAGCCTTGTTAAAATCACCTCTGTTGGTAAATTGAACAACGTTATCTTTGTGTCTTGATACAGGAGCTACATCCTTAGGATCTGCTTTCTTGTTTTTGCTTAATTTTACGTCGTCTCCGATAATACCCTTAAGATCTATCTTAGCTTTTTTAGCTTTGTCTGCTTTATCTTTAGCTGTCTTCAACGTGGCTAGAGCATCCTGCAATTCTTTAACTGTTACGCCATTCTTCTTTACGATAAGATTTGCAGCATCTATAGCCTTCTGAAGGTCTATTTTATCCTGGCCTGAGAACCCAGTAACGTCTATTGCTGCTATATAATCTGTTAGGTCTTTAAGTGCTTGTGTAGTGTCGTTATCGGCTTTCACTTTTGCAGCCTTTAATGCAGCTAGAGCATCCTTCAATTGCTGAAGTGTTGCACTGTTGTCTGCGGCAACAAGGTTTGCAGCATCTATAGCATCCTGAAGGTCTGTTTGTATCTGACCGGTGTATTTAGAAGGGTCTATTGTTGCAATATAATCAGTTAGATCTTTAAGCGCTTGTGCTGTATCTGCTGGTGGGTTTGTGTTATTTACTATTTTTGTTAATGCGTCTTTTGCAACCCCAAGAGCTGTTTTAGCATCCTTTAACTGCTGTAGCGTAGTGGAAGTTTTATAAGCATCCTCAGCCGTTGCAATTGCGGCAGCTAGCAAGTCATGATCAGCTTTTGAATACAGATCTGGTTTAAAATTAAGTTCATATTTGGCTTCAACTATTCTATCATTTAGGTTTTGCTTTGCTGAACTCTTTGAATCTTCACAGGTGGTAATCAACGCAGGTGCCGCTATAACAGCTGCTATTACAGCATCTTTTGCAAAGGTTGAACCATCCTTAACTATATAAAATTTTGTGGCACTTGTTAAAGCATCATAAAGAGCATAAGCCAAATCCACTGTTGAAGTTCCGCTTACTGATTCTTCTAGGTAGTTTGAAGCTACAGAAGCTCTCCAAGGTTTTGCGCCATCATAATCTCTCCAAGTGTTGATCATTACAGAGCTGGCTTTATATCTAGTCTCAGATTTTTTCAGTTTTACTATAACTTTTTTAGCATCATCATCTGTTATTTTAAATTCTTTCGGAATTATGGCACCATTTTCATCATGGACCTTATAAAGAGAAAGCATGACTTTAAACAAAGTTTCATCATCTGATATATTTACATTACATT
>JBAXXF010000054.1:0-7729 GCA_037128035.1 bacterium
ATCAAAAGATCGTCCTCCCCTATCAGAAACTCCACTACCAATGTGGTCACTTATAAGACTAAAAGACTATGCAATGACGTCAGTACAGTATTCAAGAGGTTGCCCTTTTGACTGTGAATTCTGCGATATAGTTGTAATGAACGGCAGAGTCCCAAGAATGAAATCTCCTGAACAGATGGTTAGAGAGTTCCAAGCACTATACGATGCTGGTTGGAGAGGCCGTGTGTTCGTTGTTGATGACAATTTTATAGGCAATAAATTTCATGTCATGAAGATGATGGAAGCCCTTGTTGTATGGCAGAAAAAGCACAGATATCCATTCTCTTTCCTTACGCAGGTAAGCGTTGACCTGGCCGCTAACCAGGACCTCATGGACGCTATGAGGGCCGCTAATTTTTATCAAGTGTTCGTAGGTATAGAGACCCCTAATGCGGAAGGTCTTGAAGAATGTGGCAAAAAACAAAATGTAAAATCGGACCTTACAGAGGCGATAAAGACCATTAACGCCAACGGCATGCAGGTCATGGGTGGTTTTATAGTTGGATTTGATAGCGATACAGACAGTATCTTTGATACACAAATAAATTTTATACAGAAGACAGGTATCGTCGTCGCCATGGTTGGTATGCTAGGAGCACTCCCAGGGACAAGACTTTGGGACAGACTAAAAAAAGACAACCGTATAAAGAATGATAGTTCAGGTGATAATCTAGACGGTGACAGCAATATAATCCCTCTACATCTTGGAGAAGATACACTAAAAGCTGGGTATAAAAAGATACTAAAAGAGATCTATTCCAAAAAGAGTTACTACAAAAGAATAAATGTCCTTATGAAGCAATATAAGCCTACGACCAAACAAAGGTTCAAGGCTAACGACATATACGCTATAGGCAAGACCTTTTGGAAGATAGGATTATGGTCCAGAGGTGAGAGAAAGCTTTTCTGGAAACTGATACTAAAGACCTCCTTTACCAAAACCAGGGCTTTGCCTGAAGTAATAACAGCAATAATTTTTGGCTATCACTTTCATGCTGTAGTTAAAAAGCTGTAGTTTAAATCACTTATAACATCTTGATGTTATTGCGATAAACATCTTTCGGTTGCTTACTCATTTCCATTCACAATTAAAAAGGTGTATATTGTTTTAACTATGAAAAACATTTTGATCATTTTGTGTGCTTTAAGTTCTTCTTATCTTTTTTCACAGGTAACAGATTGGTCTTGGGATACTGAAAGCATCCAGAAAGCTTTATCAGACACTAGCTCAAATTTGGATCTCGTTGATAAGAATGGCATGACTGCCCTTTTAAAAACAACTTCCTCAGGACTTTCTGGTCTATCTCTAGAGATAATCAAATCAAAAAGAGCGGATATAAATGCAAAAACCGGACTAGGGACCACTCCACTAATGTTCGCCTCTCAAAAAGGGAGTCTCCGCACAGTTGAGGCGTTGATCCAGGTAAAAGCCGACCTTAATATGCAAGAGCTTGGTGGAGGGACTGCCCTAAGTTATGCCTTGCTCAGTGATAACATCAGCATTTTTCAGGCACTGATAAATGCAAAAGCTAATTTGGACCAAATAGATGCTGATGGGAACACAGTTTTAATAACCTCTATTTTCATTGGCAAGACGAGCTTCGCTGAACTTTTGGTGAAAAATGGTGCCGACCTGAATATTAAGGATAGCTTTGGGCATAAGGCTGTTATGTATGCGACCAATGAGGACATGGTCAAACTTCTTGGTGGAAGAGATGAGCAGACCAAGATGATAGATGAACTATTCAAGAACAATCGCGTGTTGATAAAGGACTCTTTTGATTATTCTACGCTGTGGCCAAAAATAGATGACAAATACTCAGATATCCTTATCTTTGGAGAATACCACGGTGATACAGGTGATTTTGAAAATATAGTTGGTGAAATAGCAGAAGCTTCAAAAAAAAATAAAGTAATGACCTCCTTTGCAACTGAGTTCGTGCATTCAAATGAACAAGCCATGATGAGCGTTTACCAAAAGCTCAACATCCCAACGGAGATAATGAGCAAAAGAATGCGGCTGGGAGACAAGATGAATTCCTTACTGGATAAAATAAACAAGTTAGGGGTCCCAATAATAGGATTGGATATCCCTATAACGCAGCCCCGTATACCATCATATGATGACAAACAGGCCATTGAAAAACTGGAGATAATGTACATAAACCTTATTAACGCTAAGGGGATGGATGAAAGAAATACTTTATGGGTGGATATAATCTCAAAAGAATTCGCGAAAGCTCCAGCTTCAAAAATGCTGGTCTATTGTGGAGCAGGACATTCAGACTATGCAGCACAAACTGGGAAACCTATAAGCGTTAGACTAGGGAATAAGGGTTACACAGTCTCCGTGATCAGAGCCACACTTCAACCAGAAAACATTGGACATTCTGTTCCAGACCATATAGCAGCGACAGCAAGAAGGCTAAATATAGATAAAGAAAAATTCATCGTTTTAGTGCCCAAGGATAAGGCAAAAATAATGGGAGCAGATATTTTCATACACCTGCCTGCCAAAAAAACCGAAGAGGACAATGTTTTAAGATATAAAAGTGACGGGCCAATGTCTCCTAGAGGCTCTAAATAATGATCAAACATTTAAAGTTCATTGATAGGTTTTTAACCCTCTGGATATTCCTTGCAATGTTCGTGGGTGTAATTTTGGGATATGCACTACCAGGTGTAGTACCTTTCATTAACAAGTTCAATGTTGGTACGACGTCAGTGCCTATCGCTATTGGCCTAATACTAATGATGTACCCTCCTCTAGCAAAGGTAAAATACGAAGAGCTCCACAGGGTCTTTTCAAACTACAAGGTATTAACGTTATCACTTGTCCAGAACTGGATAATAGGGCCCGTTCTGATGTTCATACTTGCTGTAACGTTCCTGCACGATAAGCCTGACTATATGATTGGCCTGATACTGATCGGACTTGCAAGATGTATCGCCATGGTAATTGTATGGAACGATCTGGCAGAAGGTGACTGTGAATATTGCGCCGGCTTGGTGGCCTTTAATTCCATATTCCAGGTATTGTTCTTCTCCTTATATGCATATGTTTTTATAACAGTATTACCGTCTTGGCTTGGCTTAAAGGGCGCTACAGTCAACATCACTATTTCAGAGATCGCGAAAAGTGTTTTCATCTACCTTGGCATCCCGTTCCTTGCAGGGATGATAACGCGCTTTGTACTCATTAAAGTAAAAAGCAAAGAATGGTATCACACAAAATTTATACCGGAGATAAGCCCCATAACTTTGATAGCACTACTCTTCACGATAGTGGTAATGTTCTCGCTGAAAGGAGAGAATATTGTTCAGCTCCCTATGGATGTAGTAAGGATAGCTATACCTTTATTGATATATTTTGTTGTGATGTTCCTAATATCTTTCTTCTTAAGTAAGAAGTTAGGCGCGACATATGAAGAGTCCACTACACTATCCTTTACTGCGGCTTCTAATAACTTTGAACTTGCGATAGCTGTCGCAATAGCCACGTTCGGTATAAGTCATGGAGCGGCATTTGCCGCTGTAATAGGACCCCTGGTAGAGGTGCCAGTGTTGATAGGGTTAGTTAATGTCTCGCTATTTTTCAGAAGAAAATTCTTTATTAAAAAATAAAGGCAAGGAGAGCACAATAATGGAAAACGAAAAACTCTGGTACATAAAGCAATCACCAAAATTAGGTGCAGCGTTGCAACATCTTACGCTTACATGCAAAGAAAAAAGTATCCTAGATGCAAAGACAAGAGAACTTATTCAGATGGCCGTGGCATCTGTCTCTAGATGTAAGCACTGTACAGAAAGCCATCTTAAAAAGGCATTGGAAGCCGGAGCTACCAAACAAGAAGTAACAGAAGTGCTTCTTATCACTTCAATGCAGAGTGCCAGGACTCAGCTTTCCTGGGATGGAGAATTCTTTCAAGAATATTTGGGCTGATCCACAAAGCTATTGATGCTTGGTCGTCTAGACCTGCAGGGTCCTTTCTACTTTTTCTGTATTATATCCCAGTCCTCTTGCCCTATCCAGTAGCCGGTTTAAGATGGTCTCGCTCATCTTGGGTGTCCTGGAAAGTACCCAAAGATATTTCCTCCCTGGGTCACCAACAACGGCGTACTGGTAGTTTTTTTCATCAAGATCTATTATCCAATAATCTCCTGCGAATGGCCAAAAGAACCTAACCTTAAGTTTTGCATTGGTATTTTTATCAACTACCCAAGCCTTCCCTTTTGCTTCCTTTCTTGGTCCATCCAACGAGCCTTTATTACAGCTATTCACAACATCTATATATCCATCCTCTCTAATAGAATAAGTTGCTGTAACGCCAGTGCATCCCCTTTCGAACCAGGCAGGCAATCTGACGATCTCATACCATGTCCCGAGGTACCTACTTAGGTCTACGTGTTGGACTACTTTCATTTTTTCTTTCTTCACGATGTGTGTCAATCCGCTATAAAGATCAAAAGATCACTTGCGGTGCCTATGCGGTCATCCTTATCGGTTGTACCTGACATATAAAATGTATTGTCCGCTGTAACAAAGCCACAGCCATAATGTGCGCCCATTGCTCTAAAATCTTCAACAGCGGAGACATCTATAGGATTCCCTAATATATAGCCCTCCGGTATTGATACTCCAAAAATACTTCCACCAGAGCTTTCTAAAACGCTTTCACTATATATTCTCACATCAACAGTGGTGCCTATGAAATTATATTTTCTTCCAGTCACCACACTCTCATCGGGAAGAGTAAGTGTACATTCTGCAGCCTGATCCAATTCACCAGCTACAGCTCCTGTGGTTATAGCAATATCAGGGAACTCTATTGAAAGTGATCGTTCCTTACATTCAGTGTCTACATATGCGTTATATGAGTGAATACCTACACTACTATTTTTACCGGTATAGGATATATTATGCGTAAAATTAGAGGAAGCACCTGACGGAACTGGAGTAACAGCATCACAGGCCGTATGTCTTGGAACATGAGAAGCTACAGAAAACCTGAAAGCTTCATCTGCCGTTATAACATCGCCGCTGCTAGGACTAGTTGGATCAGTGGTGGCAGCTGTGTTATCTGTATTGTTAGAACTGTTGCATGAATACGACGTAGCTATCATTATCACAACAAATAACGTACCGAATAGTTTCTTCATATCTCTCGCCTCCTTGATGTCTAAGATGTCTTATCGGAACGGAACGAAGAAATTATATGTTATTATACAAAATAACATTATTTTTGTCAAGCAACCATTAAGGAAGTGGCAGTGCTTGCAAACCCATTAACTAACTAATTGATTATATTGGAAGTATTAGTATTAAAAAGTTCCACTCTAAAAGAGCTGCCTACATCCGGTTGTGTTTCCAGGTAGACATCCCCTCCATAGAGTTTGGAGAGCTTTTTAACTGTAGAGAGCCCAAGCCCACTACCAAGAATATTTATGGTCTTCTCATTTTTGATCCTGACAAATTCCTGGAACAGTCTTGAGGCATCCTCTGGTGCTATTCCAATACCGGTATCTGAGACCTTGATGACCTTTTTGTCTCCCTCTGAGTAGAGGGCAACATCCACCTTGCCACCATCACGATTATATTTTACTGCGTTAGTAATAAGGTTGTTCAAGATTATCTCTATCTCGCTCTTGTCTGCGGCCATATGAACAGGGCCGGCTACGTACATCTTTATCTCTATGTTCCTTAAGGCAGCTTCCATGTTAACGACTTCTATTGCAGTACGGGCCATGTCTACAACGTCAACAGTATCAAAACTCCTTTTCTTATCACCAGACTCTATCCTTGTAAGGTCCAAGAGATCAAAGATAAGTTTTCTCATACCTTCTAAGCGTATCTGACTCCTTGATAGCATCATCTCATAATCTTCTTCGCTGACCTTGCCATACCTTTTCTTAAGTATATTTATGTAACCCTCTATCGCTGCAAGAGGAGCTTTTAGCTCATGTGATAGAACGGAAATGAACTGGAACCTGACCTTCTTCTTTTCTTCCTCTGATCTACGAGCATGTCTTGCAAGCAAGAGGTTTATCGTAGCCTTTCTTACAGAGGACCTGAGTTCATCCGGAGTGAATGGCTTTGCTATAAAATCATTAGCACCCAGCTTTGTAGCCTGGACGGCCGTTTCAAAGGTTGCATATGCGGTTATCATTATAGCTATCACGTCCTTATTATTTGACGTTATATGCTCTAATAGATCTAAGCCGCTTATGTCCGGTAATTTGTAGTCCAATAGTACCAGGTCTACTTTTTCCTTTTCCAGCAACGTTAAAAAACTATTTCCTTTTGTGACGAACTTGGTATCAAAGAAGACCCTAGTATCTATGTCCTCAATATCAACAGAGTAGTTCTTAAGGACTCTCTGGGCACCAAGGCACATCGATTCTTCATCATCAACGATGACCACTTTCAATCTTTGTTCATTTTTTGGGTTCAAAATTTTAATAACCTCTTTATCTCTTTTAAAAGCTGTTCTGTTCTGACCGGTTTTGTAAAAATGGTATCTGCCTTTATCCAGTGTTTTTCCTCTGGTGTTACAGAGCCAAACTCCATTCCTGTTTTTCCGGTTACTGCTGTGACCATTATGACGGGTACATCAGGATATCTTTTTTTGATCTCATAGGAGAGAACAAAGCCATCATCCATTTCCTGCATCATAAGATCTATGATCGCAATATCAGGTTTCACCTCTTTAAGCAGTTCGTTGGCCTTTTTCCTGGTGTCCGCGGTAATTATATTATAGCCCTCGGACTCCAATTCCAGCCTTTGCTGAAAAAGATAATCATGATCATCATCGACCACAAGTATTGTTTTTACGGTTTTGTTCATTTTTTAAGAGCCTCTGCAACAACTTTTGCAAGCTTGTCAGGATCCACAGGTTTGTCTAAGAAGTTTATGACAGGTCCCCATGTATCATTTGACTCACCCATCCAATTAACCTTATCCGTGGCACCGGACATGATTATCAGCGGTATAGATGGGAAGTTCTTCCCTATCTCTCTTGCCAATGCAAAACCAGCAGTCCTGTGTTCCATCATTACGTCAACGATCATGATGTCAGGTTTTTCTGTCTTAAGCTTTACTAAAGCCTCTTTTGCAGTGTTAGCTGTAATGACCGTGTGGCCATTCTCTACAAGTACCAATCTGTTCTGTTCAACCAGATCCACATCGTCATCTACTAAAAAAACTTTTGCCATAATGTCCTCCCTTTAGATCTCAATATTAAAAACCTTTACTGACAGAATACCTCGTCTCCGATCGTGGCAGGTTGACCGTTACCGTGGTCCCTGTCTCACCCTTTGTGATATCACTGTTGGACTCTACCTTTATTTCACCAGAATGCATCTTGATTATGCCATAACTAACAGGCAGACCAAGACCTGTACCCTTACCGATCTCTTTTGTGGTAAAGAATGGATCAAAGATCTTATTTATATACTTCTCAGGGATGCCAGCGCCCGTATCCTTAACAGCTATAAAAACGTTCTCTTTATCACCATCAATGCTAAGTTCCAGCTTATGCCTGATGCTTTTCACTTCAAGCATAGCATCAACAGCATTGTTTATAAGGTTAAGTAATACCTGGGAGAACTGGTCCCTATCAAGTTCAGCGGTTGGTTCATCTTCCATCTTGTTGATTATGTTTATCTCTATATGCTCTGGAATGTCCAAGAC
>JBAXXF010000055.1:0-7715 GCA_037128035.1 bacterium
TCTTTGAAGGAAGTCCTTATGTCTGATTTCTTCAGATCTATAAGAAGCCGTCAGGGAGAAATGGGCAACCACCTAAGACCATGTATGGTCATAGACAGACCTCAGGTCCTTAGAGATCAAGTTCTTAGATTTGGCGCGAAACCTTCTCAGCCTGGTGGAGAGACACTACTTTCTGGCAAGCTTGCAGGAGAGGTCGATGCTATTGCAACAGAATGGAAAAAGTATGCTGATAAGATATGGACAGAAAATGGTGGAATACCTGAAGTTGATACAGAGCACCACATCGGTTGTAACCATATAACCCACGGTACTACTAGCAGTTCTACAAAAACACCAAAGGTGACGACAACAAAAACAGCGGCTAAGACAACAACAGCAAAGGCGACAACAACATCAAAAACAGCAACAACTAAGGGAACGACAACAAAAACAGCTAAGACAACAAGCACAAAGAAAACAACACGTAACGCAGAAGGTACAACAGCAAGTCTGTAAAATTTAGCTAGTAATAGATAGACAAAAAAGGCTCTGATGTTATCAGAGCCTTTTTTTATTGCCCGAATATTGATTTATCCTGTATCATACTGTCATGTCCGCATTCGTTTGTTTATTTTTAGTCTTTACTACCAGTCTTGTCTCTTATGCCAAGGTGGTTACCAGCAGGGATATCTTTGTTGATTCTGCATCCATAGGTAAGAACACAAAAGTAAAGACCATGGCCCCATCTGGGACAGAGGTCATTGTACTTGGGACCAGGACCTCCACATGGTATCAGGTCTTTGATAATGACCAGTCTCAGGGGTATATACAGCCTGACTGCGTTAGTTTGAAGGGTGCGAACCTAGCCATAATAAAGGTCTGCCCTCTGAGATCAGAACCGACAGAGAGCGTTCCCTCTACATCTACTCTTCCGGTAGGCAAGGAGTTCAGGAAGTTCTCCCTAAGAACTGTTTCTGAACATGAGGTGAGGATCGATGGGATATCAAAATGGCTCAGTTCCAGCCTCTTAAAATTTGTTCCAGAAGGTATGGGGGATGCGGAGTTCTTTGAGTCGGTCCCAATAGAAGAAGTCGTTAATCTGAAGAAAGAAAATTCAATAATAAGTCCTTATCTTGACAAGACCATGTACGTTTCAACGGTGCTGGGTGTCTTTACATCATATGATGCTAAGAATTGGTATCGTATAAAAAAACTTGAGAACAGGAAATATGAGATAGCTGTAACCCAAGATGGTTGGCTACTTGCAGATAATCTGGTGAGCAAGGATTATAGTCGTAGTTTTTCAGAATTTTTTCCCTCATTTGCTTTTCCATATAAGGACTCGTACGTGAAGAGCGTAATGGTGTCTCCTCAGGGCAATAACTCCGTGTATCTTACCTTTTCCTCAGCCTCGGACCCAAGTGGTATTACACTGTTCATCCTGAATAAAGTGGAAGACGGCTGGAAAAAGATCTATCCGACCGTGGATGGAAAAGTAGCAAGTATACCAGTCGAGGATACCATTACCTCCGTTCTTAATTTTATAAATAACAAATGGATGAGCTCCAATAAGTATTCCAAAAAAAGGAAACTTGAGCTGGAAGATATTAACATAACAGGGAATGGTTCCACGAGGACCGTCTCTCTTGTGCTAAGGACGTCTAACTCAAGCGTATCAAAGGACTATCAAGTCGTCCTGTCATTGGATTATTCAATGGATAAAGGTTGGAAGATAGTCGATGAAAAGTGGAGATTCATATGAAAGAAAGATCGCAGGTACTAAATTACCAGTTCGACATCCATGCTTTTCCTCCTAAAGTTTACACCAAGGCTATCTACATAGTCGATAAGTTGAAACAACACGGGCATGTCGCATTCTTCGTTGGCGGATGTATCCGAGATGTACTAATGGGGATAAAGCCTCACGAAATAGATATAACCACTTCGGCAACTCCAGAAATAATAAAGAGTATTTTTGAAAAGGTCTATCTAGTTGGGGAGAAGTTCGGCGTTTGTGTCGTCAGTGTAGATGGTGAAGAGTTCCAAATAGCAACGTTCAGGAAGGATGCTCCTTACAAGGATGGTAGACATCCTACTTATGTTACTTTCTCCAATCCAAAAGAGGATGCAATGAGAAGGGACTTTACCATCAACGCCCTTTTTTGGGAGCCAATAGACAGTAAACTATATGATTATGTGGGCGGCCTGGATGACCTTCATGACGCTGTAATAAGAGCTGTTGGTGATCCGCTTGAAAGGTTCGAAGAAGACAGGCTCAGGATAATAAGATGCGCAAGGTTCATCTCACAACTTAATTTTGCTGTGGATAGACCTACATATGAAGCAATGTTCAAGATCAAAGATCCATTGAAGGGGATAAGTGCAGAGAGGATAAGGGACGAGATAGAGAAGATACTGATGACCCAGCATCCGTCAATAGCGATAACGGTCCTAGATGAAATAGGCGTGCTAAAAAAAGTCCTCCCAGAGCTATGCGCAATGAGACATGTTCCTCAGCCTCCTAACTACCATCCAGAGGGAGATGTCTGGAACCACACGATGCTGGCTATTGATATAGCGGCTAAGGATATTGCTGATAAGGATATTGCATTGATGTGGGCAGTGCTACTCCACGATGTTGGCAAACCATCCACCATCACCATGCCTAAGGACAAGGATGACAGGATAAGGTTCAACGGGCACGACGTAGAAGGTCAGAGGCTTGCACGAGAGATACTGAGCAGGCTAAGGGTCCCTAATAAGGTAATAGACGACGTAGCTTACATGATAAAGGACCACATCAGGATAGGTAAAGCTCAGGAGATAAGAAAAGGTCGTCTAAAAATGATAATGGCGCAAGATGCGTTCAAGAACGAAATGAGCCTTAACTATGCGGATGTGATGGCCTCTCACAAGGATCTCACGATCTGGAATTTTCTGAAGAAGGAATACGCAGAATTTGAAAAAGAAAAACAACTCCCAGAAGCTATAGTGAACGGTGATTTTCTCATTAAAATAGGCTACAAGCCTTCCCCGGCCTTTTCTGAGATCATAGATAAGGCCTATGAGGCCCAGTTGGAAGGGGAGTTCTCAGATGAGGAAGCTGCCAAAAAATTCGTAAAAGCCTTAAATTGATCCAGCTTGAGGTTATTTAGCAGGTATTTTTTTGTTACTCAGGCTTATTTTCAGGATGTTCTCAAATATTTCCTTAAGTTCTTCGTCTTTTACATCAGCAATTGCTGAGCGTATAAAAGTGACATCAGCCGCAGTGAGGGAGGCTCTGGGCCTGTTTACTATACTGTCTTTCTTAATATCTTTTGCTGGCCCTTTTTTTATGTCAGATTTTAATATGAACTGAACGTCCATTATGGTTCGAGAATATTCTTTTATTTTTTTGAGCATAGTTTCCTTAGAGAAGCTTAGCTCCTGAAGCCACTGGTGCGTTGTGACACCTACGATCAGAGTATTTTTCTTTATCTTTACCGGTACAGCTATCCTGAAGATGATACTTCCCACTATCCGGTGCCAGTTTTTTATCACCGGGTACAAGTTGTTGCTGCCTAGGTGTTTACCTAATTGTTTGTTGATCAATTTGGAAATAAGTATTGGTTTCATGCTTATCGCTGTTTTATATTGACAAAATAGCATAAAAGCAATGTACTTCTTACTATCTTTTTTTAGCTTTTAAAGGAGAGCAGAAATGGTTACTAAAAAGGCAGTCGCAAAAAAGAAAACGGTTAAAAAAACCGCTACAAAAAAGACTGCACCCAAAAAGACTGCACCTAAAAAGAAAGCTAGCGCTACAAAAAAGACAAAGGTAAAAAAGGTAGTGGAAAAAAAGACAAAGCCAGTTGCAAAAGTTGCCGCAAAACCTAAAACTGTCGCCAAACCTAAGGCCAGCGCCAAAATTAAGAAGGGGACAAAAGCTAAAAGGCTTACGTTCACAACTGATCTTTTTACGCAGCAAGAGCTTTTAAATGCAAATGAGGAAATGACACTCACTAAATATGACATAGGTGCTCATACTACCTATGCAGAGTACGCATACGATCCTATGCAGACTGAAGAACCTTCTCCCGTCTACTACATAGACAGGATGGTTATACTACCCATAGATCCTATGTTCGCTTTTATGTACTGGGAGGTGAAAGAGGATACTCTAAATCACTTCTTCCAGACACACGGGTACGATTCAAAACTGACCCTTAGGGTCTATGATGTTACGAATATAAACTTTGATGGATACAACGCACATGAGTGGTGGGACATAGAGGTCTTCAACCGTGTAGGCACATGGTATCTTAAACACTACAAGGGCGATAGAAGTCTTATTGTTGATGTAGGTATTGTTTCTACCGACGGTAATTACCATATAATATCCCGTTCAAAGTCCATCTATTTTCCAAGGGACCACATGGTCGCTCCTGGAAAGATACTATGGATGCTCGTAGATGAGTTCGGCAACAAGGTCATATCAGAGATAGAAGATTATACGGACGAAGATCTAAGACTGTTAAGAAAGATATTGGGCGAAGATAGATTTAAGCTCTTTGTGAAAGGCGGTCTCGACGTTTTCCTAGGTGGTTCTATATGGGGAAGACTTCCTGTCATAGAGAATTTTATAGATCTTTCAAAGATGCCGTCTAGCGGTAAGTTACCAAGTTCCCCTGGTTCTTCATGGCCATCATCACCAGCACCAGGAGGAAAGCGTGGATAAAGGATACCTCTCCCTCGTTCTACATGCGCATTTGCCGTATGTTAGACATCCGGAGTATGAATTTTTTCTTGAAGAGGAATGGCTTTACGAGGCTATAACTGAAACATATATACCGCTCATAAACGTTTTTGATTCACTTGTTAACGATGGTATAGATTTCAGGATCACAATGACATTGACGCCCACACTGGTGTCTATGCTCCATGATCCAATGCTACAGGATAGATATCTAAGACACATAAATCTTCTCATAGAACTTGCTTATAAGGAAGTTGAGAGGACAAAATATCAACCGGAGTTCCATCACCTTGCGATAATGTACAGGGATATGTTCCTTAATTGCAGATACGTGTTCGAAGAAAAATATAATAAGAACTTGATCACTGCTTTCAAAAAATTTGCACAATTGGGAAAACTTGAGATAGTGACATGTACAGCAACTCATGCTTTCTTGCCGCTGCTTCAGCAGAATGAACAGGCTGTTAAGGCCCAAGTCTATATGGGGGTAAAATATTACACCGACGTATTTGGCTTTGCACCAAAAGGAATTTGGCTAGGAGAATGTGCTTACTATCCAGGTTTGGACAGGATACTTGCTGATAATGGTCTGAAGTTCTTCTTTGTAGATACTCACGGATTGATATACGCGGACTCACGTCCAAAGTACGGAGTGTATGCTCCTATATATTGCCCAAGTGGTGTTGCAGCTTTTGGAAGAGACCCAGAATCATCTCATCAGGTATGGAGCGCAGAAACAGGTTATCCAGGAGACACAGTTTACAGGGATTTCTACAGAGATGCTGGCTTTGATCTGGACTTCAATTATATAGCTCCTTATATACATCCAGATGGCATAAGGAAAATGACGGGTGTTAAGTATCATTCGATCACAGGTAAGACATCGCACAAGAACCCATATAATCCTCATGCTGCATATGAGAAAGCAGGGGATCACGCAGCTAATTTCATGTTCAACAGAGAAAAACAGGTCGAGCATCTATTCTCTGCGATGCACAAAAAGCCTATCATAGTTGCACCTTACGATGCTGAGCTATACGGGCATTGGTGGTTTGAAGGACCGATGTTCCTTAACCATTTGTTCAGAAAGTTAGCCACATTACAAAATACAGTTAAAACAATAACGCCGTGGGAATATCTAAAAGAGAACCCAAAGAACCAAATGGCTACTCCTGCAGGCTCAAGCTGGGGCAACAAGGGATACTATGAGGTTTGGTTGAATGGAACTAACGATTGGATCTATTCTCATCTGCATATGATGGCTGATAGGATGGTTGAGTTGGCTAATTCATACAGTGAAGCTGATGTGAACTTGACCAGAGCACTTAATCAGGCTGCAAGAGAATTGCTGCTTGCTCAAAGTTCCGACTGGCCGTTCATTATGAACAGCGGAACAATGGTAGAGTACGCATGCAAACGAGTTAAAGACCACGTCTATAGATTTAACAAGATCTACGATGGTATAAAGAACTATAGATTGGACATGGACTTTGTAGGAAAATGCGAAGAGCGAGACAATATATTCCCACACGTTGATTACAGGATATACAGGACCGTATAGGAGCTTGGTATTAACACCAGGTAATTCTGAATAGCAGAGGCTCAGGCTTTGGCATGCGTGGTATCTTTGTATCCCTTACCTTCTGTGCAAGTTCCTCTTTATTGGATTTAAGGAAATCTGCCGCTTCTGGTGATCTTAGAAGGTATTTATCCACTAGATACTCCATGTATCTATCGTACTTTTCCATTGAAGGTCCGTGCTGATAGGCTTTGCCTTTGAACAATCTTAGCTCTCCGTCAAAGCGTGGACTTATATGATAGAGCTCATGGAAGATAGTCGTAAGTTTATCTTTGAAAGTAAGATTGAAGAACAATGGTACATAAAAATCTATTATATACTTTACTGGAGTTCCGTTGAAGAGGAGGGAATTGGAATAGTAGAACATTTCAACCCTGCCTTCTCTCTGCTGTACAGAACCATGGTCATCATCGGAAAGTCCGGTTATTTCTGCCCACACTTCCTCATTGGCAGTTTCTCTTGCCTTCTTGAAGTTCACTATTATCTGGTCTGGATCTATGTATGAGAACTCATCGACGTTGTATGTTATGTCAGCAATAACAGACTGCATCGCTGTCGCATAAGATTCGAACATTTGTATTAGTAACCCCTGTGCCTTCTATATTAGGACCAAAAAAAGGTTTATCAAGCGATTTTTTTGTAGAGGCTGGGACATTGGCGTAAGCTATTGACTCTTTTACGTTATTATCTTAGACTTTCTTCATGAATTTATTATTGACATTTATATTATCTTTTTTTCTCTTCAATTTTCAGGCTTCTGCAGCTCAAGATCCCGGGTGGGAGACCATAGACAAGCCTATAAGGGAGGTCTTAGAGTTTATCGCCAACGATAATCTTAAGGAAGCAGTTGATGCCATCAACAAACTTGAAAAGTCCGATCCTTCTATACATTTTGCAGATTGCTTAAGAGCTGCTCTATATTACAGAATAACAGAAGAATATAGGACGAGAGATTTTGAGAAAGAATTCAATGACTCGATAAAGAAAGCGGTAGATACGTTAGAAAATGAAGATAAGGATAAAGACAACGGCGACAAATATAAGGCCAAGAGACTTCAATTCCTTGGCTCAGCTTACGGTTATAGGGGGATGTACAGGGTCTTCACAGGACTATGGGCGAGTGCGTTCTTTGACGGTAAACGTGGTTACGATGCTCTTGATGAGTCCTTCAATCTGGACAATAGCCTAATAGATAATAAGGCTGGTATGGGAACATATCTTTATTGGCGTTCAGCCAAAGCCGGTTTTGTGAAGTATATTCTTTTGTGGGGAGATAAGAAGAAGGAAGGTATAAAGGACCTAAAAGAGGGTGTTGAAAAAGGTAAGATCGTTAAGCTATGGGCACTTGGTGGCCTTTTAAGGATATATATGGAAGAAAAGAAGGGAACAGAGTCGTCTACAACAACTACTCACTATGCAATT
>JBAXXF010000056.1:0-7576 GCA_037128035.1 bacterium
AGTGTTCTTAATAACAGTTCTGCTTTTAGTCCTTATTAATGGATTTAGCCCTTTGTGGCATGCAGGGTGGTCTTTCACCAATAGATATATGGTGGGCTTGTTCGCCATTTATGTTATAGGGCTCTCCTCATTTTTAGAATTGAAGAATAAGTATTATGTTATTCTCCCGATCATATTTACTAGTTACTCCGTTGTTCTTTTCTTTAATTGGCTTTTGACTACTGCCGACGGCCAATACGGTTCCGTTATAGATATTTTCTATTCATGGAAGAATGGCTATTCCCCTAATTTTGGTCCGGTAAAGATAGGCGTTTTTATGAAAAGACTTTTTTTAGCTTGCAGATACAAATACGTGGTTAATTTCTTTATAAAATGAAAAAAAACTTTTTTAACATTAAGAACCTTATATTTATGCTTTGCTGCATTATTTTTGTTGTTTCTTTTGCCATTTTTTCAGATGCCTTTTTAGATAAAACAGATCCAGTAAAGGTCACTGACTTCTATTTTAATAAACTCACAGCTTATGAATATCAGGAACTCCATCGTATAACCGTGCCGCCAAGAGGCGAAGATCACTTAAAATATTATTATGATCAAAAGATGTTCTTAGTAGTCAGCGTTACTTCAACTCTACTAAGCTTGTCTGATGACACGGCCCAAGTTAAAAGCGAGCTTAGATATAAAGATGGGACATCAGGCCTCTGCGTTACCACGCTCAAGAAGATCAAGGATAAATGGTTTGTAGGATCTTTACGTTTTAACGAACAGGAGAAGAAATGAATAAACTAGTTAATTTAATAAAGAGATATCAAGGGATAGATCTGATAAGGGTCGCTTATAGTTGGATAACGACAAAACTTTTCTTCCCCAATAGCAGGATAATAAGACAGCCGTTCTATATTAGGGGCAAGGGACAAATAGGTCTTGGGCGAGGATTGACCACTGGTGTTGGATGTAGGTTTGATGCCTTTCCTGCCTCTAAAGGTCTTTGCATAGAGTTTGGTGATAATGTTGAAATAAATGATTATGTTCATATAGGAGCTATAAACTCGATCAAGATCGGTAACAACGTGCTCATAGCCAGCAAGGTCTTCATAACAGACCATAATCATGGGGCTTATGGGAACAATGGACGGAACGATGATCCTAATGTGGCACCTAAGGACAGGAAGTTATGTTCAGCTCCGGTTGTTATAGAGGACAATGTATGGATAGGCGAATTTGTCTCTATTCTGCCTGGTGTGAAGATAGGTAAAGGATCTATAATCGGCACCATGTCTGTCGTTACAAAAGATATACCAGCGTATTCCATAGCAGTTGGTTCTCCTGCCAGGGTCGTAAAGAAGTTCAATTTTCAGAACAAGAAATGGGAAAAGAATTGAAAAAGAAGATAGTTATATCAGCCGTTAATTTTACAGAGGGCGGGCCGTTAACCATACTTAATAGTTGCCTCTCATATTTGTCTAAGGACTTGTCCTCGGAGTATGAAGTAGTCGCGCTAGTTAACAGCAAGAAAATGTTCGATATGCCGAATATTGAGTATATAGAGTTTCCCCTCTCAAAGAGATCATGGTTGTTCAGGCTGTATTATGAATATTATTATTTTAAAAAGCTGTCAGATAAGCTTAAACCTCATCTCTGGTTGTCATTGCATGATATGACCCCCAATGTAACAGCTGACATCAGGGCCGTTTATTGTCATAATCCGTCCCCGTTCTACACGCTGACCTTAAAAGAGCTTATTCTTGAACCTAAGTTCGCTCTCTTCAATATGTTCTATAAATTCCTGTATTCTATCAATATAAAAAAGAACAGCTTTGTTGTAGTACAGCAAAATTGGCTAAGAGAGTCCTTTGAAAGGATCTTCGGTGTTAAGAACGTTATTGTCGCCTATGCATCTGATCCCACGGAACCAAAGTCTGTACCTTCAATAGGCAAGGAAAAAGGGACCTTCAAATTTATATACCCAGCTTTTCCCAGGGTCTTTAAGAACGTTGAGCTTGCTTGTGAGGCGTTTAAACTCTTGGAGGAGAACGGAATAACGACATGCAAATTATATCTGACCATAGATGGTACAGAGAATAGATATTCACGATATATCCATAGGAAGTATTCAAAGCTAACGAACATAATTTTTTTAGGGAACTTAAAAAAGGAAGAACTCTATAAGTTCTACGGAGAATCGGATTGTTTGATCTTTCCTTCCAAGCTTGAAACATGGGGGTTGCCAATATCTGAATTTAAGATGTTCAACAAGCCCATCTTGGCAGCAAACTTGCCTTACGCCAGAGAAACCGTAGGTAACTACGACAAGGTAAAGTTCTTCTCTCCAAATGATCCCAAAGAGTTATTCGAGGATATAATGGGTTTTAGTAACGGTGTTAAGATCTTTGGTAAAAATACCATGCCGTTCCCTGCCCAACCTTTTTCCAGAGACTGGCGCGAACTGTTCGGGATTATGCTTAGAGAAAGATAAAAGATGTTTACAAATTTTAGTAGATATATTATCAGCTTAACGGAGGAGTAATTTATTATGAAGAAAGCATTAGTTTGTGGAGCCGGCGGATTTATTGGTAGTCATCTTGTTAAGAGACTAAAAAAAGAAGGGTATTGGGTCCGTGGCGTTGATCTAAAGAACCCTGAGTTCAGCCAAACAGCGGCGGATGACTTCATTATAGGTGATCTTCGTGATCAGAATTTATGCAAAAAGGTCGTAGATACAAAATTCGATGAGATATACCAGCTTGCAGCAGACATGGGTGGTGCTGGCTACATATTTACCGGTGAACATGATGCAGATGTTATGCACAATTCAGCCACGATCAACTTAAACATATTGGACTTGGCAAAGACTATGGGCGTTGGCAAAATCTTCTATTCCTCTTCAGCTTGCATATACCCAGCGTATAATCAGGAAGATCCTAATAACCCAAACTGCTCAGAAAGCTCTGCTTATCCTGCAGCTCCAGACAGTGAATATGGATGGGAAAAGTTATTCAGCGAGAGACTTTATATGTCGTACGCAAGGAACTACAATATCAATGTAAGAATAGCAAGGTTCCACAATATATTTGGACCAGAAGGAACATGGCGTGGTGGTAAGGAAAAGGCCCCTGCAGCACTTAGCAGAAAGATAGCAGAAACGCCTAGTAACGGGACCATAGAGATATGGGGAGACGGTAAACAGACTAGGTCTTTCCTGTATATAGACGAATGTCTTGAGGGTGTTAGAAGGTTGGTAAACTCTGACTTCATGGGACCTGTTAACATAGGTTCAGAAGAAATGGTCGCTATAAACCAACTAGCTGAAATGATAATGAAGGTCGCAGACAAAAAAGTATCAATAAAACATATCGATGGACCATTGGGTGTAAGGGGCAGGAACTCAGACAACAAACTGATCATGCAAAAACTTGGTTGGGCTCCAAACATAAAACTAGAAGAAGGTCTGAAAAAGACATATCAGTGGATCAGCGAACAAGTTAGAAAAGGATAATTCTAATTAATTTAATGCTAACGGTCTCTGTAGTAGCCTATAAGAATAATAGGGCGGAGCTGCAACATCTTATTGATAAGATCTTAAAAAGTACCATCAAGGACCTTAAGCTCGTCATAGTTGATAACTCTCCAACAGATGAACTGCGTTCATTGGTAAGCGCCAATCCTGCAATAGATTACATCTTTAACGACGGCAATCTTGGGTATGGTTCGGCGCACAACGTAGCAATCAGAAAATACATCGATACATCAAAATATCATCTGGTGTTAAATCCTGACATATCGTTCAAAGCTGATGTCCTAAGTAACTTGTATAGTTATATGGAGCAAAATACTGACGTGGGGCTTGTAATGCCTAAAGTCCTATACGAGGATGGGTCCATTCAACATCTTTGTAAGCTTCTACCAACACCAATGGACCTTCTGTTTAGAAGGTTTTTGCCCTTTAAGTCTTTGAAAAAAAGAATGAATGAAAAGTATGAACTAAGATTTACGGGATATAAGGGGGCATTCTCTGCACCTAGTCTGTCAGGTTGTTTTATGTTCATCAGAACAGAGGCTTTAAAGAGCGTCGGGCTTTTTGATGAGAGGTTCTTTATGTATATGGAGGATCTTGACCTATCAAGAAGGATACATAGTAAATATAAGACGATGTTCTATCCTAAAGTTCAGATACATCACGGGTACGCAAAGGGGTCCTACAAAAGCTTTGGTCTTCTAAAACATCACACATGCTCGGCCATCAAATACTTCAACAAATGGGGCTGGTTCTTTGATAAAGAAAGAAGAATGGTGAATGAAAAGACGTTAAATGATCTGGGTTATTATAAAAAAGAAAATTAATCTCTCTGTTCCAATATCCTGACTACAGCGAACCCCGCAATTACCAAACAGATTATCAAGAAGAAGAATAGTAATCCGTACTGCCCGCCTGTAAGTGCTATCAACAGCGCTATCAATCCAAAGACGAGACAAACAAGATAAACAAGAAAATTGATCTGCACCACGGAGAAGCCGAGGTTCAAAAGCCTATGGTGTATGTGGTTTTTGTCGGCGTGAAATATCCCCTGGTGTCGTTTTGTACGTCTTACGGTTATATAGATGATATCTGCCAGTGGTATCAAGAGCAGAACAAGAGGGATAGCCATCATGATAGCCATACTCGTCTTTTTCATACCCATCATCGCGATCATTGAATACATGCAGCCAAGGAAGTATGAGCCGCTATCACCCATGAAGATCTTTGCAGGTGGAAAGTTGAATATGTAAAAACCCAGGATGCTTCCTATCAATATACCGGAAAGTGAAGTTACAAAATAGTTAGCCTCTACCACAGATATAACAAAGGTGAAGCCCAGGGAGATGATCATTATACCGGAAGCAAGACCATCCATCCCATCCATAAGATTTACAGCGTTCAGTAGAGAAACAACCCAGAGGGCTGTTAGTAGATATGAGAAAATGCCAAAGTGTAGTTGTACGCCGAGTACCGTTACGTTATCAATGATCAAGCCAGAGAACGCTATAGCAAAACCAATGGCGAACTGGAGTGCTAGTTTTTTTAAGGCCTTCACGCCCCATATATCATCAACGAAGCCAAGTAAAAAGGCCGCTGAAGCTGAAAGTATGAACCCGAGGTCAGAAAAATATTTATGTAGTAGAGCAAGTTGAGGATTTGTTTTTTTATAGATCAGGGCAACTATTAAGAACGATAAGAAGATCATTACCCCGCCTATCCTTGGGACAGGTGCTGTGTGTATCTTGCGTTCATTAGGTATATCGACCCAGTTGAACTTTTTGCAGATCATCTTAACCAGTGGATACAGGCCTGCGGAGATTGCAAATGCAAGCAAGGCGTAAGGTAATAAAGCTTTAAGCATCCAGAGCATGACTTGCTTGATACAGCAAAATTAAAAGGGTTTCAATAAGTTATTAGTGCGGTAGCTGTCGTTTTGACGGTCAAGCAGCTGTAAGAAGGTACAAGTAAAGTTTAATAAAATGAGGGAGTTAATGCTTGTGCTCAATAATAATTTGACCAGCTCACTTTATTAAACTATTTAGTCCTTCTACAACTAATATATCAGCGTGGCCGTCTTGTTTCCATAAGGGAGGCTCCATGATAGAAGATCCAAAAACTAATATACTGATAGTGGATGATGATTTTATAATCCTCTCCGTTCTGAAAAGCATCTTATCTGATAGATATAATGTAATAGAAGCTTCCAACTATGGCGATGGTCTCCAGGCATTCAACCAGCACGATATATCGGTGGCTATCTTGGATGTTTGTCTTGAGGATAGCAAGTCCGGGCTTGATCTTCTCTTAGAGCTAAGAAGGCTTAACAGTACCTTACCTGTAATCATGCTTTCTAATTCATCTGATCTGGGCACAGTTGTTAAATGTATAAAATTAGGTGCCTGCGATTACCTTTCTAAGGCAAACTTAGATGATGAAAGTGAAATTTGTATTAGGGTAGCTAACTGCCTTAAAAAAGAAGTTGAACATAGAACGATCAAAAGCCTTGAAAGATGTTTTGATGAAAGTCACCCGCTAGTGTCACGAAGTCCCGTGATGCAACAAGTCCTAACGGAAATAGAGACAATAGATGACATGAATATACTAATAGAGGGTGAAACAGGCGTAGGAAAAACTCCCATAGCCAGGTACGCGCATGCACTTGCCTCAAAAAGGACAAAGTCGATCAGGCCTTTTGTTAGAGTTAATTGTGCAGGGCTTTCTAGAGAAAGGTTACAGGCAGATCTGTTCGGTCATAAAAAAGGTTCTTTTACCGGAGCTATGTCTGATAACAAGGGATTGGTCGAGCTGGCAAAGGACGGTGATCTTTTCTTGGATGAGGTCGGCGATATGGATCCTCTTTGCCAGGCTGAACTATTGACCTTTCTAGACAGCGGTGAATATAGGAGGCTTGGTGATCCTGTTATAAGGAGAGCTAATTGCAGGATCATTGCAGCTACCAACAGCAACTTAATATCCAAAGTTGAAAGAGGGCTCTTCAGAAAAGATCTTTATTCCAGATTAGCCCAGTGTAGAATATCCATTCCTCCACTTAGGGATAGAAAAGAGGATATTCAGCCCATTATGGAACATTACATAGAAAAATATACAGGCTATAAAAAACCGTATTCGCAGGAAGTCCTGGATTCATTTTTTCGTAATGAATGGAAGGATGGCAACGTCAGAGAATTGCGTGATGCAGTAAAATACATGTGCGTTAAGGCAAAGAACGAGGCAACTATTGGCTTTGTTCATTTAAGTTCGGATTATCACCATTTTAATAAAAAGCTTTCTGACATCGTTATAAATAAAGACAACATAAAAAGGTCAGTCACAGATATGGGTTACGATAATTATCTAGATAATATTGAGAGGCTGGTTTTGGATAGTCTGGCTAAGGATGAAAAAAGCATAAGCGGACTATCTAAGAAAATAAAAACTTCTGATGCTACTTTATGGAGAAAATTTAAGAAATATAATGTTAGTATAGATTGATCTCAGACCTTCTTTAAGTCCTTCTTATCAATAGATATTTTCATCAGATCTAGTAGTATCTCTATCCTCTGTTTTTCTCCATATACTCCAGATACGATAGCCTCTATTCCTTCTAGTGGGCCATTGGCGATCTGGACCTTATCTCCGGTCTTTATATCCTCAAGGTCATGTTTTGCTTTTACAAGTTCCCCCGATCCACATCTGTTTATCAATACAGATATGATATTCTCGTTTATGGGGTGAGGGGTCCTGCCTATTCCCAAGATCCTCAACACACCACGAGTGTAATTTATCATTTTAAAATCTTTTTCAATATTAAGACGAGCAAATAGATATAAAGGGAATAATGGCTGGACTATGTATTTTGATCTCTTCTTACTGTATTGGTTCAGCTTGGGGTTGAATACGGCAAAGCCAGCTTCCTTTAAACGAAGTGCTACCTCGTCCTGTCTTCCGGGCTTTGTCATTAGCACGAACCAGTCTTGCTTTTCCATTTGGTATAAACCTATCAGCCAAAAGCTCAAACATCAAATGCTACTTTGCTTTGCTATGGGACCTGTATAATAC
>JBAXXF010000057.1:0-7530 GCA_037128035.1 bacterium
CTCATTATCTGAGCCTCCATCAGGAAGAAAGATCCCTGCTAAATCAATGCTATTCGATTTGATAGACAGCGTACCTGTGTTTGAGCTGACTGTTAATGGTAGCACTGCAAAGACCACCATATCGTTTGATACGGATGAGCCGCAAATATCGCAGGACTTGGTAAAACAACTTGGGCTGACCAGCATAAAGATAGCAGGCTCAAAGAATAAACCAGAGGAAAATATAGTTGAAAAGGTCGAGGTTATAATTACACCTACTGATAGACCTTATTTTAAAACACAAGCCACAGTAAAAGATTTTGGTACTGATGCCTATGGTTTCAAACTAGGTCTTAACTACATCAAAGGGAAAGAATTGGTCATAAATTATAAAGATACGTGGCTATTGATAAGCGACGCAAAATAGTCCCCAGCACCTTGTCTTACTACTACAGGTTCGTTACCAGTACAATCCACTACCGTTGTATGGTTAGTGGGTATCTCACCAATATCTAAAAGCATGGATACAGAATTCGAATAAATAGGTTCGATCTCATCTGGATCGTCTAATATCGATTCCTTATCAGAGGAGAGAGCGGTAAAGTTCAACAGCGGGGAATCTATGATCTCTAATAAAGCATTTATCACAGCTCCATCTATCAATCTCACACCTATCGTTTTCCTTTTGGTCTGACATATTTTAGGAACAAGGTTTTTTGCTTCCAGTATCACCGTATATGGACCAGGCAGTATCTTCTTCATTAATTTGAACGCATCGTTTGGGACAAGGGCATATTTACTTATCTCGCTGAAATCATGACAGATGATAGTTTGGAGTTTATTCTTTGAAAGCTTGCTGGTCAGGTTATTAAGGTTCTTAACCCCAGCTGTCGACGATAACAGACATCCAATACCATAATTAACATCGGTAGGATAAGAGATCAGCTCCCCCTGTTTAAGGAGCTCCACTGCTTTTTTTATGTAGCGACTATGCGGGTTCGTCTGATTTATAGGATATCTGTCCATTAGAAAAAATATGCAAACCCGAAGCTCATTTCATACGTTACAGATATTTGGGTCTGATTTGGTGTATTCCCGAACCACACGTTAAATGGTCTCAGAGACATACCAAAAGGCCTAAAGGATATGGCCATCCCCTGGGCAAACTCATAGAACAACCTTAGACCAAACTTAAAGTCCAATGCCAAGCCCACCGTATCGTTACCGAAACCAAAATCTACACCTGGAGTAAAATCAGGGATTATGAATATCGGATGGCTACCCACCTGGAAAGGCAGCATAAGCCTTGGTCCAAAGAAAACGCTGGTTGCGTCATTACCAAAGGCAGGCTGAACAACAAAGCCAAAGTACCTTTCCCCAAGCTCTAATTCCATCCTAAATCTTGCGCTATTGTAGCCGGATGGGGCACTTTTAACCATGAAATCCGGGCCTATACCGAAATTGAAGAAGGTATCCTGGGCAAACAGGCTACCTGAAAGCATTAGAACCAATATAATTAAAATCTTACGCATTTTATATACCCCTTGTAAAATATTTAACGATAGAATATTAAAATAAACAAGAAATAATTATTCTTACATTGGAGGTTACCAATGAACATCATTTTCAGCATACTGCTATTGTGCATATCATTCAGCGAGATTAGAGCTCAAGAAGAGCCCGACATTTATCTGACACGTGCCGGCTGGGCCAAGCAGGACGGTGGTTACATGGACCCACAGACCAACATCATCTGGGGACCAGAACTGGATAAAACAAGCTGGGGCGAGGCAAAACTATATTGCGAGAGACTGGTCTTTGGTGGAAGGAACGACTGGAGACTGCCAACTGTCGAGGAACTTCAACGCTCTGTCTGTAAGGTGAAAGGTTATGCGACAAGAGTTGCATGCACACAGCCAAGAAACCACGAACAGGATGTTTGGTTGCTTAACAAGGATATGAAAAGAGGCGTAACCTACTGGGCTGGGAACTTGATACCAGGTGATCCTTATAACGCTTATTATTTTGTTTTCGATATGGAAGGTCAGCATATTATGACCAGCAAGGGTGATAAATCAAAAGCAAGATGTGTAACGATGAGCAAAGTGGGACTTACCCCTGCGCCTGTAGCTGCAGTGGCAGCGGCGGCAGCTACTACACCCGCAAACGATGGCTTTTCTTTTTATATCTCTCCACTTATTGGTGTAGGCGGCTTTTTTACGTCGGCAATACAACTCAGCAATACACCTTATTTGAATGGCGAACTAAGACTTGGATTTAGAATGGTCGATAAACTGATGTTCATGTTCTCCGGTGACACAGGTTTTAACCTTAGGGATAGATCCTATCCTGTGGTGAACACGTTCTCCGTTGGTCCTGAATATTTCTTCATGGATGATCTTTCTGCTTTTGCGGCCGTAGGGCTTGGTATAGTTACAGCCAACACAAATACAACAGCTATAACTGTAACGGAGACTCGTGCCGGCGTTGATTGGAAGGTCGGTATCAACTGGAGCCCTCTAAGATGGGGCGACAAAGGCCAGTACGGCATACCTTTTGGTATAACTTACACCGGCGTAAAGACCCAATGGGTCCTAGCAAATATGGTTCTGTTCAATGTGGGATTTATATACTTTAATTAAATTAGATCTTTGGCCAGCAATATGGGCCACAACATCTAAATAATTTTATACAGATGCTGGTTATTTTTACACCATCTATGTTCCTAAAATAGAACAGCCTAAAAAACATCAATTTTATCAAGTAATTATGCCGCCTGGGTGATGGCATATAGCTTGCATCAGGAGTGGGCTATGTTTCAGCGTCTTTTAATATTATTGCTTCTGTCTTTCAACCTGTATTCGCAGACTACAGGCGTATCCTCCATAAGCAATGAAACTCAACATCAACTAAGCACTAACTCCAAAAGACCTTCCATTAACTACTTTGATAACCCTCAGTATTACAGAGACCTTTTTCTTAAAAATATGAAATTAATCCCTACAACATCATACACAGGAAAAAGTAAAGCTGGCGTTTTCTTAACAAAGTTTTGTCCTGTAGGATGCGCACACTGTTTCTTCCAATCCCCCAAGACCAATGATAATGACCCGAACGATGCGTTCACTGACGAAGGCATTGTCAAACTTATAAAGTTCTTAAATGATGCGAATATGGGTTATCTAATGATTACTGGCGGTGGAGAGCCCTTTCTAAAATATAAAGCAGTCCTAAAAATGCTAGATGAAGTTAATAGTGACAAGATAATAGTGGTCACAAGTGGGTTCTGGGCCACCAACAGGAATGTTGCATTAAAAAAGATACAGGAAATAAGTGACATTGCAGCAAAGCATCCTGAGAAAAAGATAGTCATTAGGTTGAGCGTTGATGAACAGCATCAAGAGAGCATGGGTTTTGATCCTATATTGAATATAATAAGTGTTTTCTCAAATGAATTGATGGGAAAGACATCCGTAACTTTACAATTGCATTCACTTGATGGCGACCCTACTGTTTGTTCCATTGTTGAAAAACTCGATGTGGCAAAAGATGAATGGGGAACAGGGACACAGCTTAACGCCAGCAACTCGAATGGCATAATAAAGTTTTGCAGTAAGGACAGAGATATCGTCTTAAATAATGGTCTCCGCATTGTTGTTGGATATGCAAAAAGGTTCTATTCTGACTGGGAAGTTGATCTCAACGATGAAGAAGTTGTGAGCAGGAACGTGGCGGTAGCTGAAAAAGATCTATATGAAAGTGAAAATGGATTTCCTTCCATAGCTGTTAATAAAGATGGAAGCAAGGGGTTTAATTATTCAATATTCTATGACGGATTAACTACATTATGGAGCGCAGGTTCTCCAGACAGGAAATACAACATATATGACCATGACTATAAAACGATGATCAGCAATTCTCTGGCCGATGTAATTACACTATCAATGGTGGAAAAAGGCTATGCCTACAGAGATGGGATAATAGGTGAAGTAAACCCTAAGGCAGTTATAAGGGCAAAAGCCATAAATTTAAGAGACTATGTCGGTTCTATAATAAATGAAGAAGCAAAGACTAGGTTGTACTATACTGTAAGGGCCGCCCAGGACTATATCCAGGAAAATAGAATAACAGCAGACCAGGTGGCTTTATGGCCTGTTGAATTAAGAGATATGGTAGGACTAAGCAAACAGGAGCTGATGGGACAATATAATACATCTTCCTATGACATTGCCCAGCAATATAAAGATGAGAACCGAAAGCCAGAAGATCTTGAGAAGCTACCAAAGCTTATTCAGCTTGGGCATTATGATGTTAGTGATCAGAATAAAAGCGAAGCAGACAAACTCATTGGTCAACTAAATGATCTAATGAAAGCAATAAATACAATAAAAGATCAAAAAGACATAATCAGACTTGAGGACGTTGTTAGTAGTCTAGAAAAATATGAGACCAGCCTAGGTTCCGAAGATATAAAAGTCCTTTATCAGGCCAAAAAAGTTCTATACCTCGACTGGGTCGAAAAGCAAAACAGTGTAGCCTATAATGAAAAAAGTCTAAGAGTTGCGTTGATCAAATACCTGAATCCAAGCAGCTCTATAGAAAAAACAGATGACTTAGTAGAAAAAGCCTTAGTAAAAATAGCAAAAATAGCTAACAACGTCTTTGCCCCTAATGATGTATCTATAATGTGTAAAATATATGACTACCTTGTGTGGAAACTGGATAAAGAATCAGGAGCACTGTGGCAAGATCATATTTTGGACACAGTGGCTCTTCAGGCTAAGATAATGAATAACCTTGATACCGTTGCTGATCTAAGTGAAGAGATAGGACCTCTAATAGAAAGTGTCAACAAGCTGTACAAAATTACAGGTCTAATATGTCCTACAGATGGCAATCTGCAGACAACAGAGGAAAAGGGTTATATCCTTAAAACGGTCTCAGAAGGGAAAACAAAATTCGAATTAATCAAAAGTTCTAACAAAAAATAATTTGATTGCTTCTAGCTTTTATCTTTTATTAGGGTCCAGATTACCTACAGCATGTTGTATCGCTCGGACAAAGCCCTGGCCGTTGATATAATAACCTTCAGGGAGTAGTTCTTCAAATTGTTTGCGAACACCGGAGACTTTCCACTCTTGCTCTATAAAAACATTAAGTAGTTCTATGCGTATCCTTGCGCTGGTCTCTGGATCAACAAACTTTAATGCCATAGCATCAGCGATCTTACCCATGTCCTCATCATCTGAGAACACATAATCCCTGATGAACCTTATGGAGGCTATAACAAGTCTGTCATCGGAATCATGTAAGAAAATAAGGGCCTTTGACAACATATCAGAATGTGTAGCACCTGCGAATTGTTTTAGTATTTCAATTCTCTTTTCGACCAATGGATCATCAAAGAGAGTATCCTCTGTTGTAAGCACGGTATTAAGGAAGTTCAACGTTTCATCTTTACCTATAATGGAGATCAGTATTTCTATTGGATGAGCTATAACGCTGTTCTTTATGATAAAATCTTTTACAGGCGCAACGACTTCCTGGCCAAGGGATGTAAGATAGTCCCTTACATAGTTCTTTTCTTCGTCATCCTTTATGCTATTGGATACTGCAATTGAAAGTCTCTGCAGAAAAAGTTCTACGCTAGTATTGAAGTCCTCGGGCTTATTTTCCTTCTTAGCTTTTGTTATCTTATCCTGAAAATATTCGTATGCTGCGTACCTGTTCTCACTAGGAGAGTGTTTGTTGAGCATCGTGGATTTTTTGAGATTGTATCCAAAGCCGGCTATGCCAGAAAAAATATTCTTAAACATCTTTATATTTAACTCCAATCACGGTTTCGACGAAAGCAATATACACTTAAAAGAAGTATAATTAAAGGAAAAACGATGACGGACACGACAAAGATTATTTGTAAATATTTTGGAGAGATAGCAAAGAACTGCGTAGGGACAGCCTTTATCATCGTCTGAGAAAGAGGATAATCAGGCCACAGAGCCACACTTAGCATATTCAAGACCAGCTCAGCGTTGCCTTTGAACCTCATGAAAAAATTATCCACCAGACCTTTTCCTGAGAAGACCTCAAGTTTTTCTGAGCCACCAAATACATATTTTGTGGTCTTGCCCGGCAAAGACACACCGGCAAAGATATTACATTTTGTACACTTGAGCTCGTAAGCCGACTCTATTACAACAGAACCTTTTAATGTTGAAACAACGGGGTGATCGGCGAATTTATCCACCATGATGCCGCCGTCGTATTCCCTTAAGGCTCCCTTGCTAAAATCTGCACTTATCTTATCTAGGGTGGAAAAGCCTCTAGCCGCCAGTATGTTCTGCACAGAAGCAAGCTCCGCTCCAGCAAACACTATCAAATATCCTTTATAAGCTTTTATTCTTTCTACTTCATCTGCACTTAAGTCAGAGGCTGGCTCAAAAATAATGAAAACCTTGCAATAATCTATTTTATCTACTGGAACAGAATATGCAGTTATCCCTCTATCTTTAAGTATACTGGAAAGGATTGCTGCTCCCTTTTCTCCAAAGTCTTCCAACTCTGGTTCCCCATGACCCTTGGAGACGCAGACGCCCTGCTCTCCTGCCCTTGCCCTATATATGGCTGATACAAGATCGCTCTCATCTATTTTATCAGCTACAGCTACTCTTCCTGAAGACACAACCACAGCACTACCTGGAGAAAGTGTTGGCAACCTTTTCTTTATCTCATTGTAATCTGTGCTGTTGATCACCGGATGAATGGACCTGTATCTTATCTTGTCTGAATATGTCCCGAACTCATTCCCGATGCTGTTGAAAAGGTTCCTTTCATCATCTCCAGTTATTGGCCGTATATAGATCATGGTCACATCAGTATCTAATTTAGAAAGATACTTTTTGGTCTCTGACGACAAGCTAAGCAGTCTATCTTTACTAAGATCGATCTTTAAACCTGACATAAACCCAGACCAGAGCATAAAGAAAGCCACAAGAAGAGCAATAAAAAATGGAATGCTCCATAACAGAACGAACCTGGTCCTTCTACAGAAAAGGACACCATATGCATTCTTAAAATATTGTCCCATGGTCATCCTTAATATAAAACCTAGCATTACAAAGTAAGCGATCGTTACAATGCCGACCCTGAGCCTGTATTCAGGAAGGATCACAAGCGCCACAAGAAGGAACGCAAGAACAACAAGACCTATAATAAATAATATTCTCTTCATCTAAAAGATCCTCGTTGAGGCATATATCTTAGATGAAAAGAAAATAAGCGCCGCGGATGCTATAGCTATAAAGGCAACGGTAGAACCCCTTACAACGCCAAAAAGGAAAGAGGAAAAAACGGGCTCAAGTAAATATATGTATGCGATGACAAGGATCATGAAGTTAAAGAAAATAGAGACAGCCAGAGGGATCTTCACGATGCCAAACGGCGACACAATACAACTAGCTGTAAAGACAAGAAGCACAAGCCCTATATAGCAACTCAATACTACCCCATAATCTATATCGCTGAACGGAGCCAGTATCAAAGGATATAAAG
>JBAXXF010000058.1:0-7527 GCA_037128035.1 bacterium
GTATTCTAACTGCTTCGATTTTCCGAGCGTAGTTACACATGAAATAGGTCACTTGTTCGGCCTGGACCATTCAAGTGAGGACCCAGACCTCTCCGCTACTGATCCTAAGCGTTTGGCTACAATGTACTTTAAGCTTGCACCGGATGGCGTGTTGATACCATTAAAAACCGACGATGCTGCAGGCATAGAGTGCCTTTATCCTGCAAGTGGTGACCCATATAAGGTCGATGCCTGTTGTCTGAGCTTTAGTCCCTTCGATAGGGCTCCTGGTTGTTCTCATGCTTTCTCCAGTAAAAGTACACAATCTTTAGATGTCGGCGGCAGTGCCTCTGGTTGTGGATACATTGATGATATAAATAAAAAAGGTGGCGGTAGCAACGGGACTGGCGGAACTTCAAACTTGCCACTTATACTCTTTACTATATTGATCCCCATAATGGTGCTTGTGCCTAATAGGCTCATTTTATGGAGAAGGGCCGGAAGAAGGAGCGCATGAGCAAAGTATATTCAACGTTATTTCTTTTAATGATCTTGCTCCCATCCACCTCCAGTGTATGGGCATATCAAAAGGGTAGAGAGTCCTACGAGCCTGTAATAATACCTAACAAAATGGACCTATTTGAGGAGAACAGAAGGAAAGAAAAGCAGGATCCACAGGCCTTTTATACAGCGCTGGATTTTGGATATCTTTTTTCCTCGCCATCTGACCTGTCCATTGTAACGACGGATTTCACTAATTCTGGGATACAAGGTCTTGGTAACGTCGGTGGATTTTTTAATATTAGACTTGAGTTCGGTTACGAGAATCTTTTCAGCCACTTTGACGTATTTGGAACTATCGGTTATCTTTTCAGCCCAGGTCGTGGTGGTACAGGCGATATAAATTATGGGCTCAATCCTGTAAATTCTACTGTCGGTCTTGGCATGTACGCAGTTCCATTCTTAGTTGGTGCTAAGTATAGCGTATACAACAATGAATGGGTAAGGGTCGGTCCTAAAGTAGACATCGGTATAAACCTTATACGTGGGAATATAGACCTTAAGATCAATTCTTCCGCTTCTCAGCCCATACAGAATTCGTCATTAATTTATGGCGGTACGGGTTTTAGTGGTGATATATTGATCTTTACTGAAGCAAAACTCAGCAGAGTAGTTAATATCGAGCTTGACCTTGGATACTCGCTGACCAGGTTATCTAGCACTAAGATAAATGGTTCTTCTGGAAATTTTGCGACTGAGTTCGAACCAGGCAAACAGCTTATGATATTTGATTCTAAAACAGGGAAAAGCACGCCGTTAACGGTCAATCTCAGC
The DNA here is from genome assembly GCA_037128035.1 of bacterium. Taxonomy (GTDB): domain Bacteria; phylum Bdellovibrionota; class JAFGOL01; order JAFGOL01; family JAFGOL01; genus JAPLFT01. The sequence goes on from JBAXXF010000058.1 coordinate 1,315, forward strand.
GGCTTTGAGTTCCTTCTTTCTGCGAAGATCCTATTTTAGAAAGGGAGAGATCTTATGAACCTTGGATTTGTAAAAATGGAAGCGTTAGGTAATGATTATATCTACATCGACATGGTCGAGAGCAGGAATTTCAATATAGCCGATATTCGCCATGCAGCTCCTATGATGTCTGATCGACACAGAGGCATTGGTGGAGATGGCGTGATAGTTGTTGATGCCACATCTAGCAGTGGTGAGATCTCCGTGCGTTTTTTCAATGCAGATGGGAGTGAGGCTGAGACCTGCGGTAATGGACTAAGATGTGTGGCGCAGCTTGTATTCGACAAGGTCTATACTAAAGGGAAACATGAATTTGAGATCACCCTTAAGAAAACAGGCAAAAAGGTCAACGCATTTGTAGGCGATAAGACAGTGACCATAGACATGGGGAGTTCCGTCGTAGGCAAAGAGGGCATCATCGATTTTAAGGATGAAAAGATATATTACGTTCCAGTTAACATGGGTAATCCTCACGCCGTAGTTTTTGCAAAAAATGTAGAGGCGCTGGATATAGATGAGATAGGTAACTTCATTGAGAACCACAAGGACTTTCCAGAAAGGACGAATGTGGAGTTCGTGGATATCATAGATAGAGAAAATATAAAATTAAGGGTCTGGGAACGTGGAGCAGGTGAGACAATGGCCTGCGGGAGCGGTGCTTGTGCCTCCGCCGTAGCGGCAATGGTAAAGGGCTTCTGTGGGACCCATATTAATGTAAAAATGCCGGGTGGCACAGCTACAGTATCTAAAAATGATGATTCTATATACTTGACGAGCCCTGTTAATTATGTTTTTAAAGGGGAATATTTAATTCCCATCCAATAGGATGCGTCTTTAGCTCAGTTGGTAGAGCACTACCTTGACGTGGTAGGGGTCAGAGGTTCGAGTCCTCTAAGACGCACCATCGTCTTGCTTCGTCTTTTTTCTTTATGCTTCGTCAAACTCAGCTCGGCTCCTGCGGAGTAGGTTATCCTACACCTTAGTCGCCTTGCTTCGTCTTCCTCACTTAAAGAAAAAATACTCGCAATCTATTTCGATATCTGTATAAAAACAGTACAGTGGTAGTGTTACTGGCGTTTAAATTAGTTAACAAAACCAGTATGTTATCAAGTGGAATGATAATTGCGTTAGGTAATTCATGAAATTAATACTTACACTTCTGCTTGTACTTTTTCCCTTATCTTTAATGGCTCAAGATGCTCCTAAAGTTGGCGAATTAAGTAAGATCAGCCTCACCTATCCGTTTAAAGAGAAAGGTTGGGAAAGAACATCAGGCTTTGGCTGGAGATGGCTTAACGGCAAACGAGATTTTCACAGCGGTGTGGATATTGCTGCTTATGCTGGTACAGAAGTTTACGCCGCGCACTCTGGGCATGTATCTGAAATAGGCGAAAAGCCCTTCTTTGGAAGATACATTGCTATCGAGTCTGACGACAAAAATTATAGGACCTATTACTTACATCTAGGCTGGGCACCAGTTGACGTTTGGACAATAGGTACTCCTGTCGACAAAGATAAAGTCATTGGGTATGTAGGGAACACTGGTTCATCTGAAGGCACACATTTACACTTTGAGCTTCAATATAAAGAGGCTGATGAAACAGAATTCAAAGCAATAGACCCTATGGCCTTCTTTACAGATCTGCGTAAATAATTCTTGACATATGTTGTGATTTTTTAATATAAATGTCGTTCGCATCTAGATATTGCAGAGGGACGTTTATATTGTGACAAAAAAACTCTTAATACTATTCATCATAGGCCTGTTTTGTTCTCAGGCGAATGCTCAAAGCAGTTCTAAGCTGACGGCAAAGGACTATCTTAACTACTATAAATTGGCATCCATGCAACAAAGCGATGAGCTTCTTACTGCAATACATGAGAAGATAGTCGCTAACACTGAGTTGAATGATACTTCAGTTGATTACAATTCATTAAAGAAAGTGGATGATCATTACACTAATTATTTAAAGTTCAAGAAGACATTACTCTATTACATGAGTGGTAAGACCTCGGCAAAGGACCTGGATACCAGGATATTGTCTACGCTGAGGGTAGGGCAGGTCTTTGATAAAGAGACAGCCTCTGAAGAAGATAAAAAGAACTATGATCAGACTTACGGGCAGAGTTACCTTGAGGGTTTTTTCTCTCAAAATGATCAGATCAGCAGTCTTACTGACTGGCAAAAGTTCATCTATGAATCATACGGTCAGGCTCTAGAAAATGCCATCATCTCCTATGTGAAGATACTCAGTCTAGAAAAAGAGGTCTATGATGCGGATGATAAGATAAGTACTTCTATAATTGATGAGATATGGGAAAAGTTCGATAGGTTCTTACCTGTACATAACCCTAAGCTGGATAATGGCAAACTGGGTTCTAGTAAAAATAATAAGTTGAGCTATGTTAGTACCGACGTAGTTAGCAAAGCAAATATAGAGGACCCACGGAAAAAGATCTGGGATAAGATCATACAAGAAGCTATAGTTAAGGCCGCTAAGAATACAAAAATAAGTACAGGCAGTGTTCTGGCAGAGACTGTAAAACAGATGCAGGCAAAAGCCATGGACATAAATGCCGCTCTACAAAAAGCGAATGCAGGCATAGCTAATTATCCTGACGTATATAACGAGAACGTAAATGCACTGACCCTTTTTAAGATAACCCAGAGCAGTCTAGAAACAGTACCCGAATACAAAGAATATATAAGTAAATATTTAGATGCTGTGGCAGAAGGTCCAGGGTTACTCCTTGTGACCAAGACCATGTCGGATGAAAGTGATGAGAATCCTTATCACAATGCGGCCATTGGTGGTCTAAGGACAGCCGATAATTTTGAAAGATTTAAGGTAAAATTGCCAGAGCACAACATAGATCCTGAGTTGATAAATACCAAGTTCGTTAAAGAGGCTATTTTTGAGGCTGAAAACAATGTGATACTCAGCATGGCTGATTTTAAGAACACTATTACGGATGCCAAATCTGGAGACAAGCAACTCAACTATGATGTTTTAATGGATCTGTTGAAGTTTTTTCCTGAGGCTGTAGCCTTGGCCATTGATAAGCACCCTGAATATAACACTGATGAAGTTGTGATAAGCATAGCCTCCTCAATAGTTTCCATAGACGCCATAGAAGAGTCCAAGGATACAAATAGAAAGGTCTGGATGTGGGCCGGGATAGCTGTAGGCGCGGTATGTCTGGCCACTGGTATATTATCGTGGGCAGGAGCCGGTCTTATAACAGCATCCGTATCTACTGCTGTCGCTGTGTCAGCCACTGTCTTTGGGTTGATGGATACAAAATATCAGTATGATCAGATGAACGACCATGAACATAATTATAATTTACTACATAGTTCATATCTATCCGGTAACACGGGTGTGCAGAGCGTAAAAGAAGCAAAAATGGAGATGCTGGCGTTCGAGAATTCAAGGCTGGCATATTATATAAGCGGTGGTGTCTCTATACTTAACGTTTCTGTCTTTTTGGTAGACTTAAAATATTTAGCCCTTGCCAAGCAGGCCACAGCCACTATGAGTGAAGCTGACGCGATAAAAGAGATAGCAAAGAATATTGATAGATACAAAATGGCAGTAGCAGGTAAGCTATACAGCAACGTTAAATTTACGGAAAAACTCTTGGCTACCGGAGAGGACCCAGAAAAGTTCATACTGAGCCTTTCAAGAGAACTGTCCCTGACCAAGAACGTGGAAGAGATAAATAAGCAGACCATGAAGGCCATTAATAAGGTCTTAGGCTTAGATGATGATGTGTTAAAAGATATAGTGAAGACCGTTAATTCTTCACCAGAGGGAGATATTATTCCTCTCTTGAAAGCAGAAAAAGAGGTAAAGATAGCGACTGAAATATCAAAGGGAATGGACTGGTTGAAAGCACAATTAAATGATCAAAAGATCTTTGATAATTTCATGAGATATTTTAACGAAACAGTCTCAGGCAAAGAGGCTAATAGTCTTTTGCGTATACAGAGTGTAGAGACGAGTAGCGGTCTTGTGACTAACATCAAAGGTTTAAAATTCTTGTCCCAGGAATATTCACCAGAGAATGTTAAGGCTTTTGAGGAATTCTTAAAAACGTGGAAAGGTCTTTCATATGTTGGTCCGGATCTTAATTATACTGCATCAGGCCCGTTGAGACTTATAAGTATTTATCAAGAGAGTGAGGGGGCAACTGGAGATTTTATATTGTTCCTAGCTCAGCCTGAGAATAAAGCCATCCTTCTCAAATTATTAGAGATAGCAGATCCTATGAGCATAGATGGTGGTTGGGCTTTTTTATCCAGCCTTGATAAGGCTGGTCCATTCATAGACAAGCTAAGGATCTTGAAGAATGAGCCAGAAGCGGCATCAGAGATACTTCAGGAGATAAAGGATATAATGAGTAAGACACCGTCTAATTTGTTAAAGGCGGATGGCTCACTGGATACTGATATCCTTTGTGCTATGGTGGATAAGAAAATAGCTGAGATAGGACCTATAACGCAGGACCTCATATCCTCCACGCCAAAGGATGACATCATCTCTATGATGTATTTTCCTAAAAATGGTGCCAACGGCACAACCCATACTGAACTTGTTTTTGGTGATAAAACTTACAGCACTGACGGGTATTTCTTTACAACATCGGACGTTGAAAAGTGGAGACTAGCGAGATACCTTAACCCGGGTAAATTTGATTATTTTAAAATAAACATTAAGGTGAGTGAAGAAGAGGCATTGGACATAGAAAAAATGATAACGAAAATGAGCTCTGACCCCAATTATCATGGCTCCTGTGTTGGAACGACCTCAAGGATAATAAATAAATCGACCAGTATGATGATACCTTATCCTCTATCGCAATCCCCTACTGTCAGCGCTATGTATCTAAAGGTTATAAAGACGCTGGGCTATGAGCGTATCACTAGCATCGAATTTGTTGGGGAGAATCAGCTCAAATCATTACTTCAAGGCTCGGTAGCGGGGGACCTAGGTTTGTTCACTTTCTGCGTTGGTGGGGTAGTCGGCGTAGGGACCACCATAGGAGCGTTAATAATTAAAGCAATCGATCCTTCAGGTAATGAGGACTCTTTCATTCTCCAACATACTATAACGCCAAACTACAACTCTCCTAAAGATAAAGAGTACAGACCATTTGACTATAAATAAGTGTCCTACTATTCAACTACAACGATAGAATTCTGGGAACCATAGTTGTTATTAACAAGGCCATCGGCATTGTTGTCATTGTACCAATTGTGGTTCGCAAAATAACGGAACTGATAGTTGCCTGGTTTAAGATGAAGAGTTACTCGATATGTGCCTTTTGGGGTTTTCTTTAGTGGTGTAGCAGAATAGTTCCAGTTGTTAAAATCTCCAGCAAGATAGACTTTGCCAGCTGTGTTCTGGTCGAACTCAAAGGTTACGGAACCGTCAGTTTTTTTAATTATCATTTTAGGCCTCCTAACAACAATTAAAGAAAAATAGAGCTATTCTATAACACATTGCGATGGGGTTGTAAAGGGAGAGGCTTTATAGGCAAGGGTTTGACGCTTTTGTCAATTGTTTTATGGACTTATACTCGGTTGTAAAGGCATCCCTTTCCACTACCAGAGCGGTTCCTGTGTTTTTACCACAGGGGCAATATGCCCCATGCCAGGTATCAACCAATATCGGTTTTAGGGGCTCTAGTGTAATTATTTCAATCTCTCCGTTATTGATCAGCAACAGAGAGATCTCGCCAGACAAGAGCAAGAAGAACTCGGGACAACTATGTTTTTCGAACCTATCTACAGCATCTAAAGATACAGCATCTGGAGAATATATGCCGACCCTCCAGTGGTCTTTATCCCCGCAGATAACTTGCCACAATTTACCTGTATCTGTTCCCATCACTAAGTTCTTGGGTACATCAGGAAAAGACGGCGAGCTGACCGTTACTGTTTCTTTGGTCGTCATATTTTACTCCAAAACTATCTCAAATTCGGGACACGATTGAACTATCTTTTTTACTGTGCAGCCTTCGGCGGCCTTTACCAGCGCATCCCTGTACTTTTCTGGGAAGGAGGCAGGAAGCTTAACATTGGTCCTGATAGTGAATTTTCCGCTAGAGGGGTCCTTTATTATCTTTTCTCTGATCTTTATTTCATCTACTGGAATGTTCCTTTGTTTG
>JBAXXF010000059.1:0-7512 GCA_037128035.1 bacterium
GTATTATATCCCTGTTGTGCGTCAACGAATGCTCGACTATTCCAGTTCTCATCAGTTCATTAACTTGTTCATCATTAATGGCAATAGGCTCATCTGACCTATTGGCTGAGGTCATTACCAAAAAATCTAATTTTTGGAATAACACATGATGCAGAGGAGTAAATGGGAGTATCACACCAAGGTAATTATTATCAGGAGATATGTGGTCAAATTTATTATCTTTCTTCTTTAATAGGACGATCGGCGCGATAGTGGATGTCAGTATCTTTTTCTCTTCTGTCGAGAGATGGCATATTTTTTCTACCGCATAGACGTCTTTCACCATCATAGCAAAAGATTTAGTTGGGCGGTCCTTTTTAGATCTAAGTCTGTTTACAGCATCTATATTAAGAGGGTCGCAGGCTATATTAAAACCACCAATACTCTTTATTGCTACAGAAGCTCCTTTTTTTATAAGTCTTACAGTTTCATCTATTATCTTGTTTTGATCATCTAAGGAGCTGTCCAAACTTAAAAGTTTTAAGGATGGGCCACACTTTGCACAGGCATTGGGTTGGGCATGGAAACGTCTATCATTAGGGTCGTCATATTCAGCCTGGCAATCTTTGCACATCTCAAATACTGACATACTCGTTTTTTTTCTATCATATGGACGATCTTTAATTATGCTGAACCTAGGACCACAGTTAGTACAATTGGTAAAAGGATAAAGATACCTTCTATTCTTTGTATCCAACACATCAGAGAGACAATCTTTGCATGTAGCCACATCAGACGATATCTCTACGTTCTTAGTGCCGGAGGAATAACTCCTCAGTATCACAAAATCCCGATCCTGTTCTACCTGTATGTCCTCCACGTCAAAGCTTGTTATCTTAGCTAGGGAAGGAGGATTCTCTAGGAGCTGCTTTATAAATCCATTTATATCTTTTTCTTTACCTTGAACTTCTATTGATACACCCTCTGGAGTATTAACGACATATCCAGTAAGGTGAAAGTCATGAGCGTATCTGTAGGTGGCAGGTCTGAACCCTACACCCTGAACGATCCCACTGACCTTAATACTAACTCTTTTTATATTCTCCAATTTGTTCATCCAACCAAGTATTCCATTTAGTCAGTGTCTTTGGTTCTGTAGCGGAGATCCTGAAGATCTTAGCCTTGGGATTTATTTCCTTTATCTCAGCCTCTAGTTTATCAAGATCTATCTTACAGACACTGGCAAGGTCCACTTTATTTATAAGAATGACGTCAGCACCACTGAACATCGGCATATATTTTTTAGGTTTGTCCTCGCCCTCTGTTACAGAGTAGACAAGCACACCTATATTCTCTCCAAGGTCAAAACTTGCAGGACAAACAAGATTACCAACATTCTCTATGAACACCACGTCCAGATTATTGAGGTCTAGTTCATTTAGGGCGCCACTTATCATCCTGGCATCCAGGTGGCATCCACCCTCTGTGTTTATCTGGATAAGAGGCACATTGTGTCCAGTAAGTCTTTCTGCATCTCTGCTTGTATATAGATCTCCCTCTATAATAGCGGCTCTGTACTTTTTGCTTATCTGCTTTAAAGAATTCTCTAGAAGCGTGGTTTTACCAGCTCCTGGTGAACTTGTTATATTAAGTGAGTAAACTTTATGATGATTGAGTCTACCCCTATTGTCATTACCTATTGCATCGTTCTTTATCATTACGTTCTTAAGGACTTTGATCTGCATCTAAAAAACTCCTGTTAATCTTCTACGTCTATTGATGAAACAAAAAAACCTGTAAGTTCACTCTTCTCATATTCAAGCTCTGCGCCATCCAGGGTCGTCCCCTTTATGAGCTCAGAGAAATAGAATTCAAAACTATCCTTCATCACAGTATATGGTTTCCCCATCCCGAATGTTATCTTCTTAACTTTCTTGTCTTTGATAGCAGGATCGTTGTTCTGGGTCTCTTTTATGATATCAAAGGCATATTGTGCTATCGTAGCTTCATGCATTGTACTTAACTCTTGGCTCTTAATGTTTTAAAAGCCTTGATCCTAGACCTTATGAACCAAGTAATGCCTATTACTAGAAGCACCGCTACCGCCAAGTCGGCCTCGTGGAGGCCCCTTCTTAGTGCGCTGTTCTTATCATCCCATGCTTGGCCCATCTTATAACCGGCCCAAGCCAACATTAAGCACCATGGATAACTGCCGACAAAAGTATATACGTGGAACCTTAATCTTTTCATTTTTGCGACACCTGCAGGAAAAGCGATGAATGTTCTCACCACTGGCAGTATGCGGGCTATGAAGACTGTTTTCTCTCCATGCTTGTCGAACCATTTTTCAGCGATCTCTAATTCATGGGGAGAAAGTAATACGTATCTACCATACTTATATATAGCTGCTCTACCCCCAGTATACCCTATCCAATATGCGACCTCTGAACCAACGTTACAGCCTATCGCACCAACAAGAGCGGCCATCCATAAATTCATGTGTCCAAGGTAAACAAGATATCCAGCGAACGGCATTATTATTTCACTAGGCAATGGTATGCAGGCTGACTCAATAGCCATAAGAAGAAGTATACCAAAATACCCCAGTTGACCAATTGTGCTGACCGTGAAGACTTTCAGCGTTTCTATTATTGTTTCTACCATTGATTTATATAAGCTCTTTTACAAAGTCGTAGATAGCGTCACTGACCGTTTTAACAGCTGAAGCTACTTCCTGTGACACCTTGTGGTCAAAACCCATGTCTTTTGGCTCTATGCCTATTACGATAGTCTTAAAGTCAAAAGAGTTACCCAGGTAATCTAGCATTACACTCAGCGGTAAAAGATGTGTAGAAAAAGTAACACCTGTCACTTCCTCTCTTTTTATGAACCTAGCAGTACCAGGTTTTTCTCCCATTTCTGCAGCATCTACTATTACAAGATACGTAGGTGTGAATTTTTTTATTTCGCTTGTAAAATTTTCTGGTGCTGTAGCACCGTATATTACTTGTAGCCTAGTATCTATCCCACATTTATCTTCTTCGCATTTCTTAGCAAGGTTTTCGGCAACCAAAAGACCGGCTCCGTCATCTCCACGAAGTTCAGATCCAACACCAAGGACAGATATCTTTACAGACCGTTGGTCGGCCTCTTTTGTTATCGCCTTTAGAGCTGATATAAGTGCATTTTTCATTAGATCTTAACCTTTAATTTCCTTCTATCCAACTGTGCTAACTCAAAATTGGTGGTAGCGATCAGCGCCTTTTTTGGACATGAGTCCACGCACTGAGCGCAGTATATGCACTTATCAAGGTCCACTATCGCTTCAAATTTTTCACCGACCTTCTCTATTGTTATTGCATTAGCAGGGCAATCTTTTACACACATCTTGCACCCTATGCACTTTTCTGCTTCAAATTTTAGACGACCTCTGAACCTGTCAGGTATATTGGTCTCTTCTGCAGGGTATTTAATAGTTGATGGCTTTTTAAAAAGAGAGCCTAAAAGTTCTCTCAACATTTTACCTGGTCTGATCATAGGAACACTCCCTTAACTATCATAACGAACAATATCTGTGCGAGAGCAAGTGGTGCAAAATACTTCCAGCATACGCTGACCATCTGATCTATTCTAAGTCTCGCAAAAAGTGTTCTGAACAGTGATAGTAAAAATACGATAATACAAACCTTGATTAGATATAGTATAAAAGCCACTACAGGATTTAGCATCAATCCAAATGGTAGGAAAACGGCGGCTATAAGAGATGCGCCAACCACCATTTCAACATCTATTGCCATTCTAAAAAGCGCAAGTAATCTACCGGTGTATTCAGTGAAGGAACCACCGACTATTTCTGTCTCTGCTTCTGCTATATCAAAAGGTACCTTCTCTAGTTTTCCCAGCAAAGCTATCATAGAGATAGCAAAGGCTGCTATGTTCAAAAGCATCATCACAGGATGATGTTGATAATAAATGGTAGATTCGCTTAGGGACCAGGTATCCGCCAATAGCATTGGGGAAAGTATCCCTAGGAACAAAAGTACTTCATAAGAGAACAACTGAGTAAGAGTTCTTACTGCTCCTATAGAAGCATACATTGATGTTGAGGACCAGCCACCTAGGAAAAAGCTGACCGTTGGTATCGTCAACAAATATAGAACGACTATAACGTCACCGGTAAAAGAGAATAGTGCGCTCGTGCCCCACATTGGGATATAAAAGAACGCTGTTGTTGCAGCTGTAAGCGCAATAATAGGCATGAACTTAAAAACCCTTCGATCGGCTTCTTCTGGTATTATCTCTTCCTTTGCTGTTAGTTTTATAAAATCAGCAAGAGGCTGATAAAACGGTGGGCCCTGTCTATTCTGAAATCTTGCATAGAGTATCCTATCCAAGTATTCCAGTATAAGACCCATCACACCCAGGAATAAGAATCCTGGAAATACGATAATGTTAAAGAGCGCTGAGGCTATACCCATCTTAATCTACCTTCCTTATATTGGCATACTTCTTGTTCAGATCTGTAAAATCGATCCCCTTCTCATTTCTATACCATTCAATACCTTTCTTCCTCAATGTCTCCCAATCAGTAGTGTTAGCAGAACCTTTGCTGTTATCGACGATCCTTATCATCCTATCTGTGCATGAAAAACAAGGGTCTATTGCAGCTATCGTAATTGGAACATCTGCCAGATTATTATCCTCTAGCATTTTTGATACTGACTGAAGATTTGCAAGGGTCGGAGCACGAAGTTTTACTCTTTCAGGTTTATCTGTGCCATTACCTTTTACGTAATGGACATCCTCGCCTCTTGGAGCTTCATATCTCGAGGTCGCTTCACCAGCTGGGACCCTTCTTGGGAATTTCACAGCTATTTCTCCGTCAGGCATGTTTTTTATCAACTGGCGGATTATCTTATATGTTTCCATTAACTCGCCTACGCGGACCAGCGTCCTGCCATAAACATCACAATGGTTATCCGTGATAACATTAAAATCCACTTCATCATACGCTGCATATGGATCGTCTTTTCTTGTATCTCTTGGCATCCCAGAGGCTCTTCCTGTCGGACCAACTGTACCAAGTCTATAAACGTCCTCTTTTGATATGTAGCCAACACCGGAAAGCCTCTTTATCAGGGTAATTTCTTCTGTTGCTACTTTTGCGTAGTATTTTGTTCTCTCTTCCAATGCGTCAACAGCAGTTAAGATGTCTTGCTGTTTTTGTTTGTCGATATCTCTTCTTACTCCACCAAATGTATTCATTCCGTAGTTAACTCTGTTACCAGAGATCATAGCAAGAAGGTCCATGACTATCTCTCTATCTCTCCACGAATACATAAGTAGTGTATCAAACCCGACTTCATGGCCAGCTACACCAAGCCAAAGTAAATGGCTGTGTATCCTTTCTAGTTCTCCCATGATCGTTCTTATATACTTTGCACGCCTTGATAGTTCTATACCAGCGACTTCTTCTACAGCCTGTATAAACGCTGTTGAATGGGAATGTGAGCAAATGCCGCAGACCCTTTCTAGAAGATAGATGTTCTGTATATAAGTACGGCCTTCTGCCGCTTTCTCTATACCTCTGTGATTATACCCAAGACGCATTCCAACTTCCTGGATCCTTTCTCCGTCCAAGGAAATAAGAAAGCTCTCTGGTTCTTTTAATGCAGGATGTTGTGGCCCTATTGGTATTTTTACAATAGCCATATTATTTCTCCTCTTTTTGGTTCAACATTTCTTTGTTCCAATCCTTTCTCAACGGATATTGACCTTCTGGCCAACCGTCAGGAAGGGGATATCTATTGCCTTCTGGAAGGCCTTCTACCTTTACGCCGAACATATCTGTAAGTTCCCTTTCATAAAGGACCGCACCAGGGAAATATTCCATGATGGTCTTTATTACCGGGTTACTCTTGGGCACAGATGTTTTTACATCCAGTATCACACCGTCAAAATTAGCAAGGTGATATATGAAAGAGAAATTCTCTCCTTCATCCAAACCAGTTATCATACACATAACGTTGAAATTCAGGTCTTTTACTGCATAATGAAAAACATCCCTAAAATTACTGAAATCAACTTCTGCAAAAAGCCTTCTCGCTCTTTTTACAGTGATCTTACCTTCAAGAGTTTTAAACTTAGACAGCAGACTTTGCTGTATATTCTCTTCTTTTTTGAGATTAAGTTCCGTCATCTGAGTACCTCCTTTATTCACTTGTTTCCAGACTTTGAAGCAGCTTCACCACACCATCTATTATCGCCTCTGGCCTCGCCGGACATCCCGGAATATAGGCAGAAACTGGAATAGCAGTGTCTATTCCACCCTTAACGCTGTAGCAATCGTGGAACACTCCGCCTGAACAGGAACAAGTTCCTACTGCGACCACGAATTTTGGGGCAGGCATCTGCTCATATATCCTTATAAGTCTTTTTTCTATCTGCCTGGTAACTGGACCTGAGCAAAGAAGAACATCCGCATGCCTTGGGGTACCTTTTAATAGGACACCAAATCTCTCTACGTCAAATATAGGCGTAAGAGCCGCAACTATCTCTATGTCGCATGCATTGCATGCTCCTGTGTTGAAATGTATGACCCATGGAGATTTAGTCCTGGCCCATGTTATTATTTTATTTGCGATTTTCACGTTCTAATTACCTCCTAAACAATATCAAAAGACCGACTATTGCCACCAGCACATAAATACCTGCTATCATATTAGATATAAAATCAATTGGAACTGTAGCGACTACCAACACAACCACGTGCATTATGGTAAAAAAGAAAGCAAAAGAGAAAAACTGTCTGTAGTCAGGTTGTATATTGTGTTCACATCCATCTTCACCGCATGCATACGCTTTTGTCTTGCCTGGGGAAGCCTCTCCACGCGCAGCAAATTTTGTCATCAGGTACGCCTGAAACATAACGACAGCGAGCACGATCAAAAATACTACCGGTGGTAAAAATAAGTAGTTCATGTCCTTCACCTATCCTTTTAGATTTCTCAGCTTTGTAACGTTCAAAGACCCTATCTGTTTAAATATCCCAAAAACGATGCCGGCGCCCACAGCTATGACCACAACTTCCACGACTATCAAAGTAATTACCATTGACTGCGCTAAAGCTATCCTATTGCTTGCATAACCGGCCGCTATTATCAGCAGAGTAACGGATTTGGTAAGTATCTCTAAACCTATTAAAGTCCTGATAAAGTTCTTTGTGACCATTATACAATAAAAGCCACATGCTCCCAGGATCATAGAAAAGATACCAAAGACCAGGAATAAGTTTGAATTATCATTAATCATTTTTCATTCTCTCCTTAAAAAGTGCAACTACTCCAAAAACACCTGCGAGTATTATCACTATTTGTCCCAACATATCTGTCTGTCTTATCTTCCACATAACGTTACGGACGTTATTCTCAGGATACGGATTTAGGACTTTAAGATCAGGATTAGCCATCCATAACCAACAGCCGACCCCTATCAAAACTAGAATCACTGGCATATACCAGTACCTCTTTATCC
>JBAXXF010000060.1:0-7448 GCA_037128035.1 bacterium
GTTCTATACAAAGGCTGTATATATAAAGGGATCATGTTTTGCTGAGCTTAAGAAATATTCAGAAGCTCTAATAAATTTTGAAACATTAGCTAAAATGGATAACGATCATGTAGCAAAAGATATAAAGGATGCCGCTATCCTGGGGAAAGCCAGGATGTACGTTATCACAAAAAAGTATGATAGCGCCTTGGCCGAATATCAGAGAATAGACACGCTATCTATCTATTACCTAAAAAGCCTTGAAGAAACAGCTAGGCTGTTCGTTCAAAAAAAGGATTTTGAGAACGCCGTATTGAACCTTGAGACACTGGTGTTCGTTAACAAGGACCTTTATCTTCCTGATAAAATAAAAAGTATAACGGATGAAGAAACCTTTACAGATTTTGAATTAATGAAGTTAAGGATACTGCAGGCGTACCTTTATATAGATCAGCAACGTTTTGATGACTCTAGGCAAGTCTTTGATGAAGTTATCCTACACTATAATAGGATAAAACAGGACTATGCTGATGCTCTGAATAGCTTTAAGTTGTCCGATGACCTCACTCAGGTTATCTCCCATCCGTATAAAGATGGATCTCCACGTTCCATGATAACCAACCCTGAGTTCGTTATGTTCCTGGATGACACCAAATATTCAAAGGCTTTTAGGGACTGGCTACCAGAAAAGGATAAAAGGGATTTCTTAAGGACACTTACTCTATACTATTCATTACTACAGAGAGCTAACAGCTTAGAGCTCAAAAGGAACACTCGATCATTATCAGATGAAGAGATACGTCTTATTGAACTCAAGAACATTATGAAAAGCGCAGTTAGTGACTATATAAAAGCGCTGGTCTTTAAGGTCAAGGCACAGATAGACGAGATAGGTCTAAAGGCTCAATTAGGCAAAATAGACATTGTATGGAAAACCAAAGAGGGTCAGACAAGGAAAATAAAAGAAATACAGGAGAAAAAGCAAGAGAACCTGGATGTAATAGATACCAAGTATAAGAATACTGCAGAGTGAAGAAATGATACTTTTAATATTGTGTTACATTATTAATTTTAATTTAAGCGCTGAAGACACAAAAGCGGCTAAGATAGATTTTTATAAAGGTGCTCAGGAATTCGTTACAGAGATAGATAGCATCATGTCCAATAAGCAGCAGCTGAAGAAAATAGAGTCTGACGAAAACTTTGAAGGTAAGGTCCAGAACATAGAGGCCCTCGAGCAATCTAATCGTGACCTTAGTATTTCCTCTTTTGAGGCTTACATAAAGAAATATCCAAACAGTCCAAACACACCAGACGCTTTATATAGGCTGTCCAAGCTCTATTATGAACAGGCCTCCCAGAAAGTAATAAAAGATACAGAAAACTATGAGAAGGAGTATCAAAAGTTCTTAAGAGGCGAAACACAGGTGCTCCCACCTGATCCTGTTGCAGATTACACTGATGCCATAAGGACCCTGAACAGGCTAACAAAAGACTATAAAAGTTACGGCTACAGGGATGAGGCTTTGTACTTGCTGGGCTACGCCTACTTTGAACAAGGCAATACGGCAAAAGGCATAGAGTCGTACGAGGCGCTTATCAAGGAATACCCGAAGAGCGACAAACTGCCAGAAGTTTTTACAAGGCTTGGCGAATACTATTTTGATGCGGATAACCTAACAAAAGCTGTCTACTACTATTCGCAAGTCCTTGAGTATCCCGATTCACCATACTACGAGAACGTTATCTACAAGCTTGCATGGACGTACTATCATAAAAAGAGGATAGACGAGGCCTCTGGGTTCTTCGTATCCCTTATAGACTATAACCAAAGGAAATTTGGACCTGATTATTCCAGCTCAACAATGAACGAGGCAAAGAACTACATAGCTATAGGTTATGCAGAATCTTCCAAGGGAATAAAAGGAGCTTATGACTTCTTCAGAAAGATAGGCGGTAGGAATTACGAATATGATGTAATGCAGAAGATCTGCGAGCTGTATATAAGTTCTGATCGTCTAAATAAGGCTTTGCCGGCATTTGACTTCATTGTCCAAAACTATCCGTATAATCCAAGTAATCCGGTAATTCACGAAAAACTTATAAACAGCATAAAACCAGAGCAGAACTTAAAGCTGATCAATAAAGAAAGGGACAAGATGATAAAATTGTTCGGTGAAGGCTCAGTGTGGAGAGAAAAGAACAAGGACAATATAAAAGCGATCGTCACAGCTGATCAAATAATAAAGAAACAATTAATAGGGATAGCCCTTTATCACCAGGAAAGAGGTGATGCCAACAGAGATAGGAAAGAATACATAATTGCCGCAAAGATGTACTACGAGTTCTTGAGGAAGTACCCAATGGACGCGCTCGTAGTAGGCGCAAGATATAATTATGCAAAGATCCTGTTCAACCTTGGGGATTATGACGGTGCTATAAAAGAATATACTGCCGTCCAGAATTATACGGAAGATGAAAAATTGAGAGAGGAAAGTAGCTTCTCTCTAGTCACAGCTTGGCAGAGTAAATTAAGAAAGGAAAACCCTAGAAAGTATTCTACAAGAGAAATGAGACCCCTTTTGAGCGAGACCGGTAAGCTGTTGCCTCCTAATAAGTTGAATGATGATGAGAGCGTTACTGTTGCTGCCTGCAAAAAATATGAAACACTGAACCCAAAGGGCAGAAGGCTACCACATGTCTGGTATATAGAGGCTGAAGTTTATTTCAAGAACAACAACTTTGATGATGCTAGAGCAAAATATAAAGCCATAGTTGAAAAATATCCAAACGAGAAAGTAGCCACAGATTCTATAAGGAACATTATAGCTTCTTATACTTACCAGAAGAACTATCCAAAGATCGAAGAATGGAGCAAGGTGCTTCTTGCCTCTAGGGCTTTTGATAGGGGTATGGGTAAGGATGAAAAAGAGATACAAAGCCTAATGACTGGTTCTGTGTTCAAGAGGGCGAAGAATATAGAGGACGAAGGGAGATATGAAGAGGCAGCTGCTGAGTACATAAGGCTGGCAAAACAATATCCAAAATCAGAATATTCAGACGCGGCCCTTTATAATGCAGGGTTAATATATGAGAAGATAGGGGACCCTACAGAGGCCCTAAGGTCATATAGGATGATGTTGGCAAAGTATCCAAAGAGCAAACATTCGCTGAACGCTATGTTCAGGACAGCTGTTAACTATGAACAGCAATTGGACTTCAATCAGTCTCTATATTTTTATGAACAGATAACTAAAAAATATGCTAAGACCAATTTTGCTGTTGATTCACACTATAACTCTGGTCGAATAAGAAGGGCCTTCAGCCAGTATGATAAAGCTGCAGACCATTTTATGGCGTACAGCATTCAATCTAAAGACCAAAAAGAAAAAGCAAGCTCACTTCTCCTTTCTGCTTCTTTATACGAGAGATCAGGCAAATATGCGAAGGCGCTTAATGCCTACAGCATGTATGTGAAGAACAATAAAAAGGACCTGGATGGCGTAATGCTATCTCACGTAAGTATGGCAAGGATGTATGATAGGATGGGTAAAGGTACTCTTGCCTATTCTGAATATAATAACGCTGTTAAGGTATTTAGGGCTTCTGGTAGTCCAACTGGAACCGCAGCTAGCGAATATAATGCCGAAGCAAGGTTCAAGATGCTGTATACTTTATCCAGCAAGTACAACGCGATCAAAGTTAAGAGCACTTCTGTTAAGGTGATGAAATCAGCGTATGAGAACAAACAAAAACTACTTCAGCTATTGTCTGAACAATATTTAAAGATAATCAACCTTGGTTCTCCGGAGTGGTCAATAGCGTCGCTATATATGATAGGCTTTGAATTCAACAAGTTCTCAGACTTCCTGTATGAGATACCTGTGCCTAAGGAGATAAATACGCCACAGCTTATAAGCGAGTATAAAGGACAGATACAAACGCAAGCAATGCCATATGAGGACAGAGCTATAGAATATTATGAAAAATCTATCTCTGAATCAGCCAGACTTAAGGTCGCTAACGAATGGACCCAGAAAGCAAAACAGAAATTATCTCAATTGAAGCCAGCAGAGTACAAAGATAATAAAGAGGCAATAACAGTGGTCTATCCGTCCGTAGATATAAAGGATTATGGGTTTATAGGAAAATGAAAAAAGTTTATATTTTTACATTATTATTAACGATGTTCGCCTGCGGCAAAGGTGAAGAAGTAGTTAAGGAACAACCTTCAAAGACAGCTGTGCAGATAGATCATTATACTCTTGCAATGGAAAGTGCTGCTGCCTTTGAAAAAAGCGGTTTTACAAATAATGACGACTATGAAACCGCCTTATCGAACTTTGAAATGGTGACCGCAACAGAAAGGATGCATGCTGATGCGTGGTTCAATATGGGTAGGATATTGTTCTATAAAGGCGAAATACCTCGAGCAAAAGAGTCGCTTAAGAATGCAATAACCTATAGAAGTAATTTTGTTGAAGCGTACTCTTTGCTAACAAAAATCTACCTTCTTGAGAATAATTTGAATGCCGCTTTATCGTTAGCAGAAAAGGCCAACGAACTGGTCCCTGGGAACAATGTCTTAATGAACAACTTGGCTGTGTTGTACATAAAGACGGGAGACCTGCCGTCAGCTAAAAAAATAGTGGAAGGCCTAATAAGGCATAATACAAAATTTACACCAGCCTATATAACTCTGGGTAACGTCTATTATCTTGAAGGCAAATATGAAATGGCAAGGTTCATTTATTTAAAGGCTTTGGATGAGGGTGAGGACAGTGGAGATCTTTATACTAACATCGGTATAATAGCCATTAAACTTGATGAAGGTAACAACGCTCTGGGTTTTCTAAAAAAAGCTGAAGAAAAATCTCCGAACAACCCATACGTCTTGAACAACGTAGGTGAATACTATCTTTCTGCAGGGGACTTCGACGGAGCTATAAAGGAGTTTAATGCAGCACTTAAGATAAATCCAAAGATGATAGAGGCTCTTGTTAATTTGGGCGTGGCGTATTCTAACGTTAAGCTTTTCAATGAAGCAGAGGATATTTATAAAAAAGCTCTTTCATATGACCCATCTTTTCCTGAAGCATATTTTAATTATGGCGTATTCTTGATAGATCACAGGGATCAGAACGTAAAAGCCCTTGCGATGTTCAATAAATACCTAGTCTTGAAGGGTAAAGAAATAAGCGACAAACACAGGGTTTATCGATATATTGAAGAAATAAACCAGAAGAAAAAAGGAAGCAAAAAGTAGCTATGAAAAGACTGGTCCTTATAATGATTATTACGTTCGCGGCTTCTTCTTTAATTGAGTGCCGTCCGGCTTCTTCTGTGAAAACAAAAACGGTGGCTGGTAAAAAAAATAAGAAAAAACAACAGTTTATAGATTTAGAGGGGCTGGACATACAAGGCATGATAGATCGCCCCCAGACCCTTTACATACTCAAAAAATCTGAGCTGAATTTTAATGAGAATTATGATGAATACGACTATATGGGTGCTATAATTGATGCTACTTACAAGGAACCATTTTAGGGAGACATAATTATGAACGGTTTTTTCGAGACGATCGCAATATCATTCCAAAAAGGTGGTCCTTTTATGTATGCCATAGGCACAATAGGTGTCCTAGTGGTCGCTATATCTGTTGATAGGTTCATTAAGATCTATTTTGTTTACTCGATAGATAGTACTCCCTTCATGAGACAGATACTAAAACTGATATACTCCAACAATATAGACAGAGCTATTAAGGTTTGCCAGATAAAGAACAAGGCTGCTCTGCCACAAGTGGTAAAAGCAGGCCTTATGAAAGTTGGAAAACCTGTGGAGGACGTTCAAGGTGCTCTTGATGAGGCATCGCTGAAGGTTGTACCATCCTTACAGTATGGATTGAGCTTTATTGCGACATTCGCTAACGTTTCTACACTGCTCGGTTTGCTAGGCACTATCACTGGATTGATAACCTCATTCGGTTCCCTTGCTTTTGCTGATCCATCACAGAAACAACAGTTACTTGCTAAAGGTATTGCCGAGGCAATGCACTGTACTGCGTTTGGTTTGATAATCGCGGTTTCTGCCATTATCATCCACAGCTACCTATCCAACAGGGCATCAAAGATAATCGATGATATAGACAGGTACTCCGTTACGGTACTGAATGCGGTCTCTGAACAATACAGAACGGTTAGGAACAGAATGCCTAATATGCCAGAACCACCAACGGTAAATAGAGAGGAAGTGACAGTAGAATAAAAACTATGGCAACAGGCAATGGCGGTAAAAAGAGAATACCTGAATTTAGGAACCTGAATCTAACCCCGCTGTTGGATTTCATAGTAGCCGTCATACCCGTTTTACTACTTTCTGTTAACTTTCTTGAATATGTCGCTCTAGACACCTCACTCCCAATATACTCAGAGGATGTTCAGGCGGAGCATAGTAAAGAGAACCAGCCAAAACTAGGGCTAAGCGTAGCTATAACGGAAGAGGGTTTCTTGATAGCAGGCCAGGGTGGCGTGTTAAATATAAGCGGAAAGAATTTTTTAATAAGAAAGACGTCCAATGGATTATATGACTATAGCTCCCTTAGCGATAAGCTACTTGATATAAAAAAGACATATCCCGATGAGTGGTCGATCATAATAATACCAGAGGCTACTACACGGTTCGAAGAAATAGTCTCAACGATGGACGCGACCAGAGAGCATCTTTCCACTAACTCGTTAGGCCACATCTCTAGAAAGACGATGTTCCCTAATGTAACACTTGGTGGAGGCGTTCTATGAGGAAAAGATTGAGCAAGAAAAAAATGGAAGCTACAGAGCTCAACATAACAGCTCTGCTTGATATGTTCACCATGCTTCTAATATTCTTGCTGATAAACTATAGCGCTGTTTCCTATCAAGTTAAAACTTCTGGGTTCCTGGATTTTCCTAAAAGCTATTCAGAAAAAAAGCCAATAGACGTATTGAATATTGTCGTTGATAAGTACAATATCATAGTTGACGGAGCTGTGGTCGTAAAACACAATAAAGGGGTGCTGTCTCCGGAGTTCATAGATGACAACGGATTTAGGATAATACCTCTTTACGATGCCTTACTGAGATATTCAGAAAGAACAAAGTATATAGCTTCAGTCAACAAACAGGTCCAATCAGAAGGAAAGGTAATACTGCAGATGGATAGGGACATACCATTCTCTTTGCTCAGACAGATAATGTATACGGCAGGTCAAGCAGAGTATGCTGATTTCAAATTTATAGCGATAAAGAAGTAAAAATGACGACAACAATACCTAACATAAAGATCGGTGTTCTACAGGCAGGGAAGCTGCTGAACGAGATAACTGTCAACGATATGCGGGACGTTTTTATCGGCAACTCGCTAGATAGCACAGTAACAATAAATGAAGAAGCTTTTGATGAGCAGTTCCAGTTCCTGCACTACTCAAATGG
>JBAXXF010000061.1:0-7401 GCA_037128035.1 bacterium
TGGAACTATGCTCTCTAACCACTTTGCAGTCTTCATTTCTTGAACTTCTCCTTTAACTTTTGTTCAACGTAGGGTGGCACGAATGCCGAGACATCCCCTCCGTAGCTTGCAATATCCTTTATGCCACTGGAGTTAACATAAAAATATTTTCCTCTTGTCGTAAAGAATATAGTTTCAATATCCGAGGCAAGACGTCTATTCATTGTTGCCAGCTGGAACTCGTAATCAAAATCGCTAACAGCCCTTAAACCTCTAACTATGGCACTGGCCTTAATGCTGTGTGCATAATCTACGACCAGTCCTTTAAAGGAATTAACGACTATATTTTTCTCTTTGCTGGTAACATCCTTT
The DNA here is from genome assembly GCA_037128035.1 of bacterium. Lineage (GTDB taxonomy): Bacteria > Bdellovibrionota > JAFGOL01 > JAFGOL01 > JAFGOL01 > JAPLFT01. The sequence continues at coordinate 352 of JBAXXF010000061.1, forward strand.
ATCATTGCCACCCTTTCCTCGACAGTAAAGAGTGCCTCTTTGGAAGGATGTTCAGCAACTATTACGTGGACCACACTGAAAAAAGGCAGGGCCCTGTATAGAATGTCAATGTGACCATTGGTGAACGGATCAAAAGAACCTGGGTAAACGGCTATGGAACTCATCGTTTAAACACCTCCTCAGCCATATAGGAACTTCTAACATATATTCCGGAAAAAACATAGTTAAAGCCAAGCTCGAGGCCGTAGGCTCTTAACTTGTTGAAGAAATCTTCTTTATAATATTTTTTTACGGGCCAGGAGCTATCCTTCGGGTTGAAATACTGCCCTATTGTGAGGATCTTCACTCCTGCATCTTTGAGGTCTTGCATCGTCTTGTGTATCTCTTCTTCCTCTTCACCCAAGCCAAGCATAAAACCTGATTTTACCATTGCGCCTTTTGATGCAGCGTATTTTAAGACGGACAAAGACCTCTGATAATCAGCCTGAGGACGAATGTCCTTGGATAACCTTTCCACTGTTTCTATATTGTGATTGAAGACATCAGGTCTTGCATTCAATACAACATCGATGTTCTCCGTCTTTCCATTAAGATCAGAGGTCAAGACCTCTATTGAAGCTGACGGTAATTCTTTCCTTATCTCTTTTATGGTCTCTGCAAAATGTAAGGCTCCGCCGTCTTTTACGTCATCACGAGTAACGGACGTTACTACGACATACTTTAGACCCATAGCTTTTGCAGTCGAGGCTATCCTCTTAGGTTCAGTATCATCCAGTGCTTTAGGTTTTCCATGTGAAACATTGCAGAACCTGCATGCCCTTGTGCAAGTATCTCCCATTATCATGAATGTTGCCGTTTTTTTAGAGAAGCATTCATCTATATTAGGACATCTGGCTTCTTCGCAAACAGTATGCAGTTCGGAGGAACGAAGTATCTTTTTTACTTCATGAAGACCAGAAAGGCGTATTTTCTTTTTATAATTGCTGCAATCCATCTTTGACCACTGTTGGTAGGCAAACCCGATAATAGTTGCCTTCTGCGTCGTTGCGTTGTCCTATGTTTATTTGGCCGTTATAGCCCTTTATTATCTTTTTTGTAACAAATAATGCCAGGTTCTGGAATTCTGCGTCATCTATTAGTTTTGCCCCATTATCATATATACTTGCTATTAGTCCCGTTCCCTCAACAAAAACGTCTATATTGATAAAGCCTTCTCCACCTTTTTTTTGTATGGTCTCAACAGAAGCGTTCACAATGTTCAAAAAGGCCTGAACGATCTCATTGAATACGCCCTTAACACAGGCACCCTCACTGTTGTCATTAAGATCAATTTTTATGTTCTCATGTCTTATCTGAAGTTGGACCAAGGGGATAAGAGTAGCGAACACCGCTGATATCTCAACATCTTTGACCTCTTCATCCCTTGATTGTCTGGAGAAGTGTAAAAGGTTGTCTGTTATTTGCTTACATCTTTTTGCGGCCTTTTCCATCTCTGCAAGGTCTTCATATAGGTCAGTGCTTTTATCTGTTTCCATGAGCATTATCTGAAGAAAAGAAAGTATTCCGCCGATCGGATTATTGATCTCGTGAGCGACTGAGCCAGCGATTATGCCAAGCTCTGCTAACTTTTCTGAATACAGTATCTTCTCTTTATAGACGATCTGTTCAGAGATATCTTTATAGAACTGTATAACGCAATTTATCTCTTTCCCCTCAAAGATAGGGTACGCCCACGTGGTATAACATTTTTTACCGGAATTAAAATTCACTTGGGAGCCGGTGGGCTCACCAGTATCAAAAGTTTGTCTAACATTACATCCACTACAGCAAGTATCTACATTCTCTCCTGTCATCACATTGTGGCATTTCTTTCCAAGAAGTCCATCATCGTAAACCTTGGTAAGTTTCTCAAAGGAGCTATTGGCCTGAACTATCTCAAAATCCCTGTTGATAACAACAAGAGGTTCTTCTATTGAGTTAAAAACTGACTCCCATTGGTCCTTTAATTTCTTTAGATTGGAGAACCTTATTATCTTATCTACACACATAGAAACGATATCGGAAACCCTATCCAGTAGTTCTACCTCATAGGAAGAAAAAACGTCAGTACGACCAGAACTTACACCCCTACCAAATCTGATATACCCAAGATTAGAGCCTGAGCAGAAAAGATGAGTTGAGATTATATTAGGTGTACCTTCTGGTAATTTTTGTTGATCAAGAATGATCTTTACATAATCAACACCTATAACACCGTAAAGTTGGTCCTTTATCGTTTTTTCAAGTTCATATATTGAATTTGCATTTTGAATAGAGATCAAAAGCCCGTTGATTATCTCGAACTTCGTCTTTATATCCTTTACCCTCGTAGTGGACTCTATCATGGTCTGAGCCTGTTCCTTTTGTTTGTTTTCCAACACAGACCTTAGATCAGTAAGATATTGCTTTCTTGCCTCAGCCCTAGCAACAAGCCCGGAGTTTTCCCTAAGGAGCTCTACATATTCAAAAGCACTATCGATCGAATCCTTTAGGATATCATCGCTGAATGTCTTGGGTATTACCCTAAAAACACCAGCCTGGTTAATGGCTTTCTGTATCCTTTCAAAATCTTCAGAAGATGAAACAAGTATCTTTGCAGTCCCTTTTTTCTCTTCCCCAACTAAAGAAAGTAGATCAACTCCATTATTTATATCAAGGAAAGTATCCGCAACGTCATGGTCGCAGATAATGCAGTCAGGTTCTATTTGTTTAGCCAAAAGCATAGCATCCCTTGGGTTGTCACATGTGTATACGTTATTGTAATTACGTTTGACGGACCCTGAGATCTGTCCGGCAGGATCGACGATCAATATCCTTAAAATATCGAGAGACACGCTGTTGAAACCTCCTCAAGCACCGGAGCATAAAGTTCGTAAATGCCTTCTATTATCTTATCCGGTTCAGGATCGGAAGAGTAAGCAGCCTCAAAAAAAGGCAAAGCACTTATATCCGCATCTATACCCGTAATATCTTTTTTTGTTTTTGTTTTGATCTTGGATGGGGACAACAGCACCTTAAGCACCGTAATGAACTCACGGAAATGGTCCACATACGCTTTTGCATATTTTCCAGATGCCTGTTTATAGTCCAGAAGAAGGACTGCGTGATGCATCTTTTCCGAGAAGAACGCTCTGAGGTCCTTCACAAGCCCGGTGTGCTCGGCAGATAAGTCTATTATCATTATATCGGTATCGCCCCAATCAGCGTTTATTATCATTTTCTTTATGAATTTCAGCGTCGCTTCATGATCCCATGCAACTATATTTGGTTCCCTTATCATAAAAAGGGCCGGACTAAGGTAAGGGTAATCATATTTAGACACAGGCGGAACAATACCGTTAGCAACAAGTTCCAGGCCATTAGCCGATTTAAAATTGAAATAGTACGGTAATACTGAGGAGAAAGATGTTTCAAGTAAGGCCGTTTTATAGCCCATTTTCTTCATCTTTGCGGCCAAGAGCGCAGAAAAAAGAGAGTTCCCCAGCCCTCCTTTATTGGAATTAACGACCAAAACCCTTCTGATCATGCTAAGACGATTTTTCTTGGTCCATGCATTGTGAAGGTGCCTGTCAAATTCACAAACAAAGGATTTTTCACATATTTCGCATTCATGCATTCTAAGACAATCCATAACTAATTGAAAGTTAAGCATAATCAATAAAAAATGTCACTTGAAAACCTGGCGCACAAAGTGTAATACTCCCGCTATGAGCCAATTCGAGACCGTCAGCTGTAGGATAATCAGATCGTGCATTGATTATGCGAACTCCAAGAACATAGATCTTGAGGAAATGATCTCAAGGTACAACTATAGCTACGAGCTCATAGAGGACTCTTACAACTGGGTCTCCGTAAGTTTCCTTAATGAGATAATAGGAAAAATAGAAAAGGAAAGCGGCAAGAATAACCTAGCCTTTGAGATAGGCAGCGACAGTACCTCACGCAATAGCTGGGGCGACATAGAGAATGTTATAAAGGCGATAGGCACCCCAAAGCCAATACTTGTACACGTAGAAAAGTTCACTGCTTACTTTCTTAAGACGCCCGTCCTGCGGTTAGAAGACTCGGACGCAAGCTCTGTGACAATAAGGCCGATGGATCCAACAGGTGAGTACCTCAACGCGATAGAGTTCATTTTAGGCTCTATGATATCCATCCCTCATCTCTGGGGCGGCAATGATCTCTCTGCTGTTAGGTTCAGAGACAAGACAATACGCATAAATTTTTCAGAAGATCCATCCTTCTTTGACACAAACAACGACTATAAAAAATTCTCTCCAAAATTACTTGAAGAGATAATACTTGGGCTTGAGAAAACGAAGAAGATAATAGAATACAAGAACGGCGAGCTAGAAAAGAAGAACAAGGAATTAGAAAAGGCATATAAAGACCTTGAGCAGAACATGTCCTCAAAGATCCAGAACGAAAAGATGGCAACGATAGGCACTCTTTCTGCGGGTATCGCCCATGAAATAAACAATCCACTTAGTTTTGTCGTTAGCAATTTTAAGTCTGTTCGCAAATATTTTGATGTACTACTTAATTCTGTCGAGGATAAATCAAAATTGCCCTCCGATATGCTAATGGATATTCCGTCCATTATAGCTGAAACAGAAGAAGGCCTTCATAGGGTAAAGAAGCTGGTAGAGGACATTAATTATCTGGCACATCCAGGCACCGGCGATAGATCATCGGTAGATATAAAGGAAATAATAGATTCCGCAATACGTATCACCGGCAATGCACACAAGAATTCCATAGAGATCAAACAGGAATATAACCATAAGAACAAAATAATGTGTTCTCCTTCAAAAATATCCCAGGTCTTTGTGAACGTTATCCTTAATGCGATCCAAGCGATCAAGGAAACATCATCTGGCCAAGGGGAACTGATATTCAAGACTAGAGAGGTGGGCAATAACATAGAGGTGACTGTTTCAGACAATGGGGCAGGGATAGGCAAAGATGACCTATCAAGGGTATTTGAGCCCTTCTTCACCACTAAAAAGGCTGGGGTAGGCACAGGACTTGGGCTAAGCACCTCGCAATCCATAATAAGCAGCCACAAAGGCACGATGGAGCTTGAAAGCCAGGTAAACAAAGGAACGACAGTGCTTATAAGATTACCTATATCAGATAGACAGGGTGATGAGCTCAGTCTGTTCTGAACAGCACTAGGTGTACAAAATGTTTACATAGGCCCATAGGCCTTAAAACATATTAAGTTATTGAAATTAAACATAAAAATCAAAAAAAATGACCTTGGCATATCGATTGCATCTATATGGTTATCAAAACGTTTCCAAGGGGGAGCATACATGAAGAGATTATTTATTTTGGCGATAGGATTAGGGCTAGTAAGTCTGAATACCTACAGCGCACCTTTTTATAAGGTAAAATGTTATGACTCTAAGAACAGAGTCGTAAGCTGCGATGAAAAAGCAAGATCAAAAAAGATAGCAAAAGTATCTAAGAAGCCTGCAAAGAAAGAATCTCTTGCAGAAAAGAAAGCTCGCGAAAGAGCAATGGCCCTTAGAGAACTTGCAAAGCAGAACGAATCCCTTAAAGGAGAACTTGATTCTTTAAGAAAAGCTAATCTTATAGCTGCTGCTAAAACTACTGAAGCTCCTGCTGCTCAGGCTGCTCCAGCTGTACAGGCAAGCGTTCCGGCTCCTACACCGGTTCCAACAGCTACAACACAGATAGCAAAAAGTGTTGAACCTGCAACTCCAAGCGCATGGGGATTTGAAGGAACAAACTGGCTATCTAAAGGTTTTAACCAAGCAACTGATGACAAGAACAATAAAGTATCTAGCCCAGTACTGAACGAGCTAGACGTAACAGTAAAGTATAAACCAGATGGCAATATGGTTTTCAATGCTGAAGAAGATCTATATTGGAATTGGAACAACACTACTAATGCCCCTAACAATGGTTTTGATGCTGATAACCCTGCTTTCTATTTTGATTACAATAATATTTATGTATCTGAAAGCAAACAGACGACCATAGGTGCAGAACTAAAAATGATCCCTGGTATAAAACAGGCATCTAGAGATCAGGGCATGGTCGCTCAGTTCTACTTGAAAGCACTTATTAAGACCAAATTTGCTGATGGTAAGGGATATTTCAAATTTGAACCTGAAGTCGATCCTATCATCAATAAATATTCAACAAGCGCTCCTACGTTGACTACATATGACGAGACAAGAATGGCTAACACTACATTTAATGGTAACGGATATGAGCCTCTAAACCCTAATACAAGATTTGCTTTAGCAGCAAAGGGTTATGTTGGATACAAGATACTTGATAACGTAACTATAGAAACATCCCTAAAACTTACAAGCGCTAATACATACGCTGATGAAGTTCTAGACGGTGGACAGCTTTATACTATAACTCCTGCAGGCTGGAGCACAAAAGCACAGTTAAGACTTCCTTCCGTATATGTTAGCATAAATGATAATTTTACAGCTATCATAAGACTTGAAGCAGCTGGCAAACTTAACAGCTTCAAACCTTTTGGTGTCGACGACAACAACAGTCTTACATTCATCGTAGCTTTGGATTATGAAATATAACTAGTAAAGACGATAAAACAAAAAGCCGAGAGGATCTTCCTCTCGGCTTTTTGTTTTCTAGACGATATTAGATCAATTAATCTTTGTACTCTTCAACCTTGGGCATATCGTTCAATTCATCGCTTATCTCTATTATTTCAAGCTCAGGAGACGAGTCTTTGACGCTTGCCAGATGCTTCTCATAGTCCTTTTTGCTCACAAGCCCCTTCTTTATGTTCCTTTCTATTATCCTTGTATCGTAAAGTTTGTCGCTATGCATAAATTTCCCCCGAAAGCCTTTGTAGTAGTGGTGCCCAGGGACAGAATCGAACTGCCGACACGAAGATTTTCAGTCTTCTGCTCTACCGACTGAGCTACCTGGGCACCAATCAGAGCATAGCTCTATACAAAAACACATATATAGTCAAGCATCTAAATACATATATTT
>JBAXXF010000062.1:0-7386 GCA_037128035.1 bacterium
GACCTAATGTCTGATAGTCGGCTGCGCCGGAATTAGTCGTGCTTACGAGTACAAAACCTTCAGGAGATATTCTCAATCTTTGTGTATCTAGTGGAAGCTGAACAGGATTGCCTGTTGCCATTAGAAGTGCAGCGTTAGTATCTGAACTTCTCAAAAAGCCATCAGGGTCCATGTAGAATAGACCACCATCTATACAAGGCTGGTTAACGTCATCAGTTAGTAGCTGATATGAAGCTGTAGCACTGAGGGCTGAATTAATTCTTGCGGACTTTAATAGATTGGCCTTTTGTAGCTGCTGACTTGCCTGCTGAAGTTGTTGTGCATTAAGAGGCATGTACTTGGTAGCTATCTTTATAGTTCCATCTTCACATGCAAAATTGGTATCCTTAGCTTGTTCACTGCAATAATTATATATGAGTGCGGGAGTTGGAGCTGTTACGAAACCATTACCTTGATCACCACTTAAGGCATCAACTGGTAATGAGCCATGGTGTACGCCACAAGCTGATAAAAAGATCATCGCCGGTGTTACTACGCAAAATAAAATGAGAACGGCTTTTATCAGTTTCATTTCTGAACTCCCTGATGGCGGCCCTTCCCATCTTTTTTATCGTTATTTATAAGTTAATATACCAAATAGTCATACAAAAGTCAAGAAAATACTACGCAAATATAACTCATTGGATTTGTTAACTTTTAAAGCTGCTCTAAATCGTAATTTAACTCGCCACTACTGTGCAAGCTATCCAGATCGTGCATAGTGAAGTTTATACCCAGACCTTTTCTGCTTTCTATTATATGGCGTTGTCCGTTTTCGAGGTTGGAACCGCCGTCTACATATCTAGGAAGATCTATGTCTGTGTCTAGGTCAGTTAGAATAGCGTCTGGCTGAGATGCCGCAAAATGTGCAGCTGCTGTGAGCCCAATGTTATCTTCTATCATTGCACCGACCATGAATTTTAGACCATTCTGTCTGCAAAACTCAGCTATCTCTACAGCTGGGTATATCCCGCCTACTTTTTGAAGTTTTATGTTCACACCATGAGCACAGTTCGCCTTAGCTATATTTATAACATCCTTAAGACTGGCCAGTGATTCGTCCGCAAAGACCATCATTCCTGACAAATTATCCTTAACGAATTTCATCTTTTCCAGATCATTCTTAGCGCATGGTTCCTCAACAAGGATAACATCACCAAGCACCTTTCCTATTGCTGTAAGGACCTCAACTGCATATTTAGGATCCTTGTATGCCTGATTCGCATCAAGAGTGAACTTCATACCTTTAGGTGAGACCTTCTTTATAGCCTCTACTCTTTCTACATCGTCAAAACCCTTAAGTTTTATTTTCAAGATCTTAAGGTCTGGGAAAGCAGTAAAGATCTTTTTGGCTTCTGTAGCCGTTTCCTGCAAAGTATCCTTCAAGAACACAGTCACTGAATTATCGACGTATCTAATTGTGTTAGAATATAGTTTAGAAACTGGGACATTCTTGATCTTGCCAAGCATATCATGATAAGCAGAGTCAATGGCCGACGCTAATGACTGGCTTTGTATGTTCTTATTTAAAAAATCATTTAAGGAACTAATTGGATCTTTTGATGGATCCAAAGGTATTTTCACAATTTTTTTTGCATCACTGATCAACTCTTCTGGAGAGTCTCCCGTTATTGGTTTGAACGGATTGGCCCCTCCTATCCCCTGCATCTTGCCATTTTCAAGGATGACCAGATAGGTATCCCTCACCGTCCAGGTATTAAAGGATATTGTAACAGGTTGTGCTTTGGGAAAAACGACATGGAGAAGTTTAAGATCTAACATACTTAACAATTTAGCATAGTCAGAACCTATTAGCAACAAGGCCGCTCATCTTATTGAGCGGCCTTGTCCTTATGAAAAAAGATCTATTTACAATTAATCGTAGTACTCAACGCCCAGGTGGGTAATAAGGTCTTCACCCATTGCATAACGCAAAGTATTCTTAAGCTTCATCAACTGAATGAAAAGATCATGTTCAGGATAAAGCTTCTTTGGGACCATAGGGGACTTATAGAAGAATGATAGCCATTCCTGTATACCTCTAAATCCTGCACGCTGTGCAAAGTCAGAGAAGACCACCAGGTCAAGAACGATAGGAGCGGCAAGTATGGAGTCTCTGCACAAAAAGTTAACCTTTATCTGCATAGGCATTCCCATCCAACCAAAAATATCTATATTGTCCCAGCTCTCCTTGTTATCTCCACGAGGAGGATAGTAGTTGATCCTTACTTTATGATATAGGTCCTTATAAAGTGTAGGATACATATCCTGTTGCAATATACTTTCTAGAACAGAAAGTTTTGATACTTCTTTTGATTTAAAACTACCTGGGTCATCAAGGACTTCTCCATCCCTGTTACCCAAGATATTGGTTGAGAACCAACCACTAACACCTAGCAATCTTGCTTTAAATCCAGGCGCAAGGATAGTTTTCATTAGTGTCTGACCGGTCTTAAAATCCTTACCGGAGATAGGAACACCGTTCTCCATAGCAAGTTCCTGAATAGCGTCTACATCAACGCAAAGGTTTGGAGCGCCATTAGCAAAAGCTACTCTCATTTTTAATGCTGCATAAGCATATATTTGAGAAGGAGCTATGTTAGGATCACTGTTCCTTAGACCTTCTTCAAAATTCTTTAGGGTGCTGTGAACAGTTGTTGGTTCCTTATAAACTTCTGTAGATGCGCACCAAACAACAACAAGCCTATCGCAGTTATTGTTCTTCTTGAAATCCTCTATGTCCTTCATCAACTGCTCGGCAAGGTCCATCTTGCTCTTGCCCTTTTTAACGTTAGGGCCATCTATCTTCTTAATATATTCCTTATCAAAAACTGCTTTCATAGGTTTTATTGATTTCATGAAAGGAGCTATCTTCTCAAGCATTGGTACAGGCAGAACGCCGCACTTTATAGCCGCTTCATAGCAATTATCTTCATAAATATCCCATCCGCCAAATACCATATCGTTAAGCTCGACAAGGGGAACAAAGTCCTTAACTAGAGGCTGACGGTTATCAGTCCTTTTGCCAAGTCTTATGTGACCCATCTGAGTTAAAGAACCGATCGGAGGCTGATATCCTTTTCTTATAGATTCAACACCGGCAATAAATGTCGTCGCTACTGCGCCAAGACCCGGGATCAGTACGCCCAGCTTGCCTTTTGGTTTTTGCAAATTTTTTGCATGTCCGCTTGTCATAGTCATAGCCACACTCCCATGTTAATTTGATGCACCTTGTATAATCCAAAAATGCATGCATGGAAAGCATTGTATATGACAAATGTATAGGGAATATACAGGTTTAGCCCAGGAGAGCACAGTTAACCTGCTGTAATCATTAACTAACACCCTCTGGCCTGGTAATTGCTAACAATGTCACTGCCATGATAATACTGGTGTATCTACTGCTGCTTTGTCAAACCACTGTTTTTTCTCAACAGTGGAAACCTGATATTTCTACGTTGAACGGACAAATACGCGTTGTTGGTGCAATATTAAAAAAACATCCTGATTTCATAAAACAGAATATCAGGTTCAAAAATAATCCACTACACATACTGAAACCAACTGATGAGTTGGTAAAACAACTAGGAGATAACGCTTCTGATCTAACCTTTGGAACAATAGCAAGGATATCGTCCATATACTCAGATGATGGGGAGCTTCTATACGACCAAGAAAAAGTTTCCCTCCTAAAAGCTGAACTACAAGCAGCCGCAAAAAGGCTTGTGGGGAGAGTTCAGTCCTTGGAACTAAAAGGTCTCCAGACGGATGCGCTTGAATTACTTAACATCGATCACAAATATGTTAGGGACTACTTGATGCTAATGCCCTTCATTTACAGCAGCAGCGGCAAACCCGAAATAATACTCATCTCCAATAACACCATAGGTGTACTCCTAGAAAAGATCTCTGCTACGACTGCCGATGAGCTACACAGATATTATACAAACCTCATAAAGTATCATTTAGAGATATTAAGTGATCTGGATAATCCCAAACTTGAGGCAGAATTAAACAGCCTAAAGAACAAAGAACTTTCTGATAGGAATAAAGTTTTAAAAAACGCCATAACTCCCGTAAGCAAGGGCGGAACAGTACTAAAGAGGAGAATGATATCTCTTGAAGAAGTTCCTGCTCTGGTAGGTCTATTCAGAGGGAATTTTGGATGGGATTGTGCAACGACAGAAGTTCCCTATTACGCCCTTGTCAAAGGGGCAAAAACATATCTGCTGAGGAAAAGTCTAGATTATTCTGAAGCATCAGTTGGATATGCTTTCGTCGTGCCAACAAAGATCAACGGCAAAACTATCCCCTATATAATCACTATCGCGGGAGAGACTTTAACGAACATAGACGTAAAAGAGGTCACTTACCTTGTTGGTAAAATTTGGAATAGTAAAAATGTTGTTCTAGGAGATGGTGGGGCAACATCTTTTGCTGTAAGAGAAAAAGTTTTTAAGAATACGCAAAACCTAACACAAATAGAACTGCCTGCAGGCTGGGAGACAGTAGACGCTTTTTCCCCGAACTTTAAGTATAATAAAAAGATCCTAAGCACTGGAAAATTAGTGGAGCTCTACAGGACACCAAAAGGTGAGGTAGAATATGTAAAAACCACTTATAAAAAGCCTAGGAACATTGAGGACTTCTCTATAAAAGACAGAGCCACAATAGGTGTGTATTGTTTGGACGACTATAAAAGTGACAAATCAATAATAATGATGGCATTAGGAATTACATCTGATCAATTAGACATAGCCACTGGCATAATAAGTGCCAGCCCAGAGGACCCAATAACTGCCCCACAGTTCAGAGAGGCACAGGAGATAGGATACGAATTTAAAGACCTCCTGCATCTGGACTTATTAACAAAAGTATATAGTTTATTGAATCTTTATAGAGAGTCCCCTCAAATAACTGACCCTAGAGAGTGGGGAAGGGTTTTTAGTAACATCAACATGAAACTAAATTCTGAAATTGAAAAAGCAAACGACATTGCAAAGATAAAGGTCCTGATAAAAGCAAAGCTCTCTACGCCTCAAAAATACTGGATCAACGATATTATCACTGGTGTCACGGAGACCTATGAACCCGAGACTGTTGTAGAGATCCTAAAAGCCCTCTCTATTAAATTCTCAAAATGCCCATTAAGATTATGGGACGTAATGCCTTATCTTATGGAGAACAATAATAAAAAGATCAAGAATGCTGCCATCTTGTATTTATCAAAGCTCAATGAGCTGGATACCATTGTGCTATCTCCTATTATAGAATGGTTGGAGAGTGGCAACGACGAAGAAATAGAGCAAGCACTAGAGATCATAAAAGGTAAATCAGCACTGGTTACAGGGATATGGGAAGCGCTGGCAGATCTCATACTAAACGGATCTCCTAGCATAAAGGACAAATTGCCAGCTGTTGTAAACAGCATAAAAGAGCGCCACAGGGATTTTTGGGAAAGACAGCCTGAGCTACTTGAAACATATGAAGGGGCCTGTATCCTGGCGAACACAGAGATCTGGCCTGATTATTTTTGGGCAGTAGTGCCAGAGCTAATGAAGAGCCCCAACGACAAAGTTAGATTACACATCCTGCTAGCCCTAAGCGGAAAGAACTCCGTGCCAAAAGGGGTAGAGGACCTGATACCGTCCATGACAAACGACGTTGATAGCGATGTAAAAAATGCCGCGGATTTTCTTGTTCAAAGCAAAGGGCGGACTACCATAGATGATCCAGCATTGACCACAAGTGATAAAAAAGATGATGTTCCTCTAACAGACGCCACTACTGGCAATAATGCTAAGACACATGATCCGTCCACTAAACAGACCACGAGGGGAAAGAACATTAATGATTTCATAGATGATAAACTAGGCAAAGAGCCAACACCAAACAGTACGTATTTCCTAGGGACCGATGGAGCAGAGATAAACATCAGTATATTTAAGGATCGCCCATTAATATGGATAAAGCCGGCCAACGGAACAATAGACCTTAATAAGGTAATTTTACCCGACGTAGTAAAGAACAGTATTGTAAATGAGGTAAAGAAAGGGAAACAACTGACCGAATTAATGAACAATGATAACGTCGTAGATAACGGACGCTTCTTTAAGACCTATGACCCGCTGGCTACAGAAAATGTGTTTTCCGGTGAATGGATCTGTTTGACCACACTATCTGGCAATGAGCAATATGAACTCGAACAGATCTTATTCGACACATTACCCATAGACAAGAGAGAGAGACTCTTCGACGATAGCGACATAGCTAAGGCTTATAGTGATTTTAGTTTTATGAAAGAGACTCGCTCAAGATTGCAAGGATATGTAGGCCTGACAGATGTTAGCGATTCATATATTTTGATCAAAGCCCTAGAAAAAGCAGAGTACGGCCTAGAAAAAAGATCCGGCAAGGATTACGTCATGGCGGTATCTATGTTGTTCAAGGACTCAGATGTTATGAAGTTCATGAAAAGGGTCTCCAATTATTCATACAACAAGAACCTTTATGAAGATAAATTGTTCACTGTTGTAGACATCATAGACAAAGCATCCAAACAAATAAAAATGACATCAGGGGAAGGAAGTCCCTTGGTTGATGATCTCATAAAGGACCTAAAAGAATTTAGGGAGTTCAAGGAACTTAAGACCAGCATCATGAAATGATCGTCGGCCCCAATAAATTGAAGCCGACGATATATTTAAATAACTAAACTACCATTTAAGAAGTAATGAAAAGAACAGATCGTAAGAGATCCTTGTCTGCCTTGTAAGGCCAGTTCCACCTGATGTCCAAGTAGCAAAGCTGTTGGAAAGATGGAAGGGCGTAAGGCCAACACCAAAAGTATGAGTAAAGTAGTATTGTGTTTTCAAACCATACCCCAACACTAAGACGTCTACCGTTTTTTGTCCTGCTATAAAACCGAACTCTGGACCAAAATCAATAGTTGGTGCGATGACCAATAGACCATTAGAACCTATGTCGAAACCAAAAGGTATGTCTATCATCAAGTAAGGTTTGAATGCATTAAAACTAACCCCTGCAGGGCTTGCATGGGAGTAATTAACGCCGAACTTAATATATTTACCACCAACAGCCATGCCGGCAGTAAAAAAGTTAACGCCGTAATTCTTAACATCGAACCTTGGTCCAAAAAGAAGTTCAAACCTTGAGCCTCCATCGCTGTCATCCCTGTCTGACGACACTTCTGTTTTGCTGGATGTCTCATCAGCTTTACTGGATTTTGCATAAGCACTAGTTGCGGAAAGTGCAAAAATGACCAAAATAACTTTTAAAAACTTTTTCATCAATACCTCCATAATTTATAAAGAGACAATATTATCT
>JBAXXF010000063.1:0-7348 GCA_037128035.1 bacterium
ATCCTGGAACGACCCATCTTCTGCTGTCACCCTATATGTAGTTGTAGGGAAAAGAGAATAATCGTTAACTGTTATTCCGCTATCCTGAACTATTCCGGCTATTGTTACCGGACCTACTGCAATGGATGACGTTGTGAAGTCAGCCACAAGGTTATTTAATGGCGTTCCCAGAGGTAGTGCGACGGTTATTGTCATTCCATTGTTTGAATATACACCGGCAACACCATTTATGGAGAACGACGTTAATGCTTTGGCACTAGAAAGTGCAGCGGTAACGTTAACTGTATAAGTTCTTGTAAGCAGATTAGCTGCGGTAACTATATATGTAACAGATCCTAATGAAAAATCCTGCGCTACGCCTAGCCCTGGGTTTATGCTTGTACCAGTGTGGGTTATGTCAGGGATAAGGGACGTTAGGTTTGTCCCGTAAGGAACGACCACGGAAATATTCGTACCAACTATTACACCCTCTACTCCATTAACAGCAAAGGACATTATTGCTCTTGAACTTGAAGTAGCCACGGTAACGTTTACAGTATAATTTTGCGTTGAAGTATCCGCTGCAGTGACTGTATAGGTGACAGGTCCTACAGAAAAATCCTGAAGCACGCCTGAGCCAGGATTAACGCTCACGCCTGTGTATGTTATCGTAGGAGCTATAGAGCTTATGTCCGTTCCACTTGGGACCGTTACATTTATGTTCGTTCCAGATATGGTAGCGTCAACGCCAGCGAGAACAAAATCAGTTATTGCCTTTGAACTTGAGGAAGCCACAGTTACATTAACTGTATAATCCTGTGTTGTGGTGTCGGCAGCAGTGACCGTATATGTAACAGGTACATTAAAGTCCTGAGCCACGCCGTTAGGGTTTATACTTGCCCCAGTATGACTGATCACTGGGGTTAATGCGCTGATGTTGGTACCAAAAGGCAATGTAACACTTATCACAGTTCCTGCTATATTTGCCTCTACACCCTCTAAAGAGAATGATGTGATGGCCTTTGAACTTGAAGAAGCAACTGTTACCGTTACAGTGTAATCCTGAGTGGAGCCATCCTCTGCGGTGACGGTATAAGTTATAGGAAGACTAAAGTCCTGTGCTGTACCTAATGCAGGAGCTATGCCTGTTCCTGTATGTGTTATAGATGGCGTGAGGTTACTGACATCAGTTCCAAAAGGAACTGTCACGCTTATGTTCGTACCGGATATTATGGCTTCAGCTCCCACTACAGAGAATGAAGTGATGTTCTTGGAGCTTGCCGGAGCTTCAGTAGCTGTTACCATATATGTCTGCGTTGATCCATCTGCCGCAGTTACTGTGTAAGCAACCGGCATAGTAAAATCCAGTACCGCACCAACTGCAGGTGCAATGCTTGCGCCGTTATGTGTTATTGATGTAGGAGCGATAGATGACAAGTTGGTCCCGTGCGGAACTGTAACGGCTATATTGGTCGAGGATATGGTGCCTGCTGAACCTGCCAGGGAGAACTCTGTTATGGCTTTTCCACTGGAAGGCGCGTTAACCACAGTTACTACATAGGTCTGTGTTGTACCGTTGGCCGCTGTTACGGTGTAATTTATAGGGAAGGAAAAATCTTGTACCACTCCAGACGCCGGTGTTACACTTGTTCCGGTAATTGTTATTGCAGGTGTAAGTGATGTAACATCCGTAGCAAAGGGAACGGTCACAAGGATATTGGTCCCGTTTGGACCGGAAAAATTCCCTAGATTTCCTAATATTGAAAAAGATATGATCGATTTAGCTGCTGACGTTGCCACTGATACCGTTACTGTATACGTTTGGGTGCTACCGTTGTATGCAGTTACAGTGTAATGTACCGGAGATGTAAAATCAGTAGGTCCTACTGCCGGTGATATGCTAACTCCTGTATGGGTTATAGTCGGTGTTATAGATGTTATGTCTGTCCCGAACGGTACAGTTAAACTTATGTTCAACCCAGAGATCATTGCGTCCACTCCGGCAATGGAAAACTCAGTAATAGATTTTGCTGCAGGATTTATCCTAGATGACGCATCTACGGCAGGACCACCTGTGGAACGTAGCAGACAGCCAGGTAGCAATGTAGATATAAGAATGAATAATACCGTTAATTTTGTTTTCATTTGGCCCTCCAAATTGTAGAGGATGACTTTTAGCATAATTTTTTAATATTAATCAAGTAAATAATTTGGGGTTGTTGTGAAATAATCAATAATTATAGAGTCTTAAAATTATCGTTTAACAAATAATCTAAACGTGCGGCTCTTTTGTGAGCTGCACGTTTAGCGCTAAAACCAAGCTCAATCCAGTTCGATGCTTTTTACGACGTTCGTATTGCCATCAATATTGCATTTAACATTTGCTTTGGAATTAACGGATACGAGAGCGATCTCTAAAAAACTCTTCTGATCTGCCGCTATTATACACCTATCGAGTTCACCCTTGCTGTTCTTTATGGTGATCACAGCGGACTGGTCTTTTTTTGAATCTACTTTAATTACAGTCCCATAAACTGAGTATAAAGAATTGGTTTGGGTGTCCTCACTTGTAGTAGCGTTGGTCCCATCTGCTGGATTAAAGCGTCGCTCTACTGCTGACAACTGGTTACAATTAATAAAAGCAAGAGCTAGTAATACTAAACAGGTTTTTTTTAACATAGGATTTAACTCCTTTATGGAATTTATAACGTTAGGATATGCAGTGTATTATGAGTGTCGCGACTATTCTATGGGGCAGACACCTATAGGGTGTTCTACTCAGTTCAAATAGCTAAGAGTGTGATATACCTTTGTATAAGAGGTACAAAAAATGATACGAAGCAAAAACATTTTGATGGTCTGCGCAACGTTAATACTTTGTGTTTTTTTTGGATGTAGTTCCAACAGGCCGCAGCGTAAATCCAAACCAAAAAAGGATTACACGGTTATTCTTAAAGACTATGACGCGACAATAAGATTAAACCCAAAAAACGGGGATGCTTATAGAAAGAGAGCGATAGCTAAGACTGAGCTAAAGGACTTCAAAGGGGCGATCAAAGATTGTGACAAAGCGATAGCATTAAATCCTAAGGACACCTTGGCTTACTTTGTGAGAGGATGGGCTAAAGCTGAATTGGGTAACAGCAAGGGTGCAGTTAAAGATTACTCCACCGCTATAGATCTAGATCCCAAACAGGCAGGGGTCTGCTTTATAAAAGGAAGAGAAGTTAGCGATACTCCTCCAGCTCCGATAGGGGAAGAGGTACAGTAGGCACACCATTGATCGTTTGGTCGCGCTAGAAGGGGCCTTTTACCAGTCCTTTCTGCCGTGTTTTGCGATCTGCCTATACCAGCCAGCTTTGCAACCACCAGGGGTATGAGCTTTTTTGGCTAAACTACCAAGGACAGCAACGTTAATGTCAAGTCCTATGCCAACTACAAAACCGTCCTTTTTGTTTCCCTCATCAGCGTTTATGCAGTAGGTCTTGAAATAGTCCATGTATATTTTAGGTGCAAAGTAGACACGCTGTACCTGGAATGGGAATTTGATGGCTATCTCTGCAGAGGTGAAACAAAGCTTTTTGTTTTGGTCCTTGCCGAACATTGCGCTCAGGGACAATGAATTGTCATCCAATATGTAAAGTCCAAAAGAGGATCTTTTGCTTATTCCAGCGCTGGTCTTAGTACCCACATTGTAGCAAGCTCCAAAATCTAAACTTGCGCCGCTTTCAAAAGGGATCCTCATGCCGATCGTCATTTGAGGTAGATATTCATATATCTTTGTCTTTCCATTTGTATCCAATAATGTTTTAAAATCCAAACCGTAGCCAATCCCAGCGCCAATTACCAAGAAAGGTGTCGCCTTGTTTGACTTAGAGCAAGAGATAAGCTTTGTGGCTTGATCATAGGAACATACCGGCGTATCCACAGTAACTGCTGGAACATTTGGAGAGGCCGTAGTCGTTGCCGTGACAGATGCCGTTGCAGAGGTCGTGGCAGAAGCTGTAGCAGAGGCACTGACCGTGGCCAAAGTACTTGCAGTCACTACAGGCGTATTATTCTCGCAAACTGTTGCCTCTGGCAATACATGGTCATCATTCACGAGCTCGCATTTTAACCACTCATTATTTGTTGTTATACCTTTAGTTTTCTCATCGCTGCTTGGCACAGACAGCACTTTGCATGCATAAGTGTACATAGTTGGGCAGGATTTAACTTCCTGGTCTTTGTGGTCTGCTTTTAAATTAGTAGCAAATAACAAGAGTGACAGGGATAAAAGAACTTTGTTCATGCGGCCCTCCTTGGATCTCAACAATTAGTGGATACTATCACAAGTGTTATCCCAAGTTAAGGAGTCAGTTGTATCCAGAAAAGTTGCATTGTCCGGAATTACCTATTATAGTTATTATTATAGATATTGACCATGGGGGGTCGGGGAATGAAAAAATTACTATTGGTGTTGTCGTGTGCTTTTTTTCTCGTTAATTGTGGAAATACAAACAGAGATCCTGTAACGTTATTCAGCGATGTAAATTCAAAAGTAGATTATCTACAATCAGTAACTGGGATGATAGGTTCATTGGTGCAGAGCGAATATGCCTCGTGCTCAAATAGCGGAGATCTTGCTTCCAATACCTTGTTAAGGAAAATATGTGCAGTGGCGCAGTCCGCTACGGCAGAGATGCAGATCCAGTTATCAGACCAGCTTGGTATTATGCAGAACAATCTGCAGGCACAAATAGACCAGATCAAGTCGGACCTTGCAGATGAAAGTATTACTTTAAGCCAGAGGGTAGATGCTGCAAATGCGTCGATCGCTTCTATTAATACGGACCTCACATCATTAGAGGGCAGAATGACCTCTGCAGAGAACGCGATCGCTGCTATAAATGATTTTAACGATGCTGTAGACCTGCCTAACTCAATGAAGATAATACTGATCGGTTCAGACAACGCATCTGCCGGTCCTGTGTACGAGGCTGTAGCACAAAGAAAAGATAAAGGACAGTATCTGGGCTTTGTAGAACGTCTCTTCACAACAGGCACCATTGACAACAACGGGCTGGCAAGCACATCAGGCTCAAGCACAATTACTGTAAATGCAGCTAACCACGGATTGAATACTAACGATTTTGTTACGATCAATGGCAGTGTTGTTAGCACGAGCACTGGTATAATTACCGGCATTTCGCTTGCTGCAGCGGGCAATGGCTACACGACCGGCGACATCATTACGATAGGTGGTGGAGGTAATGGGGCTACAGCAACCGTTACGGCGGCGGCTGGAAACGTAATAGCTCTTGCGCTGACTACAGCTGGAAATGGTTATGTCGTTAGCAATTCAAACGCTACCACAGGCGCAGGTTCTGGATGCAAAGTTAATATTACATCAGTTGGGTACACAAATTTGTTGTCCTCCGACTTCAATGGAAAAATGTTCTTGGTAACCGATGCTTCTGATCCAAACAGCTTTAAGATCTCAGTATCAAGGGTTTCTACGTTCACAACATTGGCTTTTGGCGGAGCAGGAATGACCTTTAATAAAGTAACGTCCAGGCAGATGGAACAGATCTGGCAGACGTCTGATCCTCAATATAATGGAACAACTACATCAGGGTCTTACCCATATAATTTCATAATCAAGACCGACGGATCACTCTGCTATGACAAAGTAATACCGAGCCAGACGTATGCGAACATAGCTGCGGGCGGAGCGAATATAGTTTGCAAATAACTGCAACCACAAAACTGTTAGTATTAGCGGCTTTTAGCCTTGTTCTATTCAGTTGCGGTGATTCCAGATCAGTTGATCCCGCGGCGGTAGATGATGGGGCCTATAAGCTTGATCAACTTCGCTCTATCTCTGCTGTTGTACAAGGTCTTGTACAAAGCGATTACGCTTCATGTACAGATTCAGGCTCTGGTAGTGACCTTGAGAACAGTCTTATAAGGAAGATCTGTGCTGTAGCGCAATCTGCTGATGCAGAGCTTCAAGTAAGGATCAATGACCAGCTGAGCTCTTTTGCCAACGGCCTCCAAGATCAAATAGATACGCTGAGCGGCTCATTGGCTTCTGACTCTATTAATACAAATCAAAGGATAGACGCTATCCTTGCGACCATATCCACTCTGACATCTCGTATCAGCGATGCTGAAACTGCTATCTCCGCTTTGCAATCTGCGGTGACTAGCATAAGTAGGACCAACTACAGACTAGTAAGGACCTTATCCGATCTTCCTGCTCCAGTTGCCGGGGTTATTACCCTTTCTGCCAACACGGACTACGAGATCAATGGGAATATTAATATTGGGACGAATCAGTTAAAACTAAGTGCCGCTACACAGATCTATGGATTGAACGTATTGAACGATGGGGTAACATATACAGGTACTGCCAGTATGTTCACTAACGTCGCTAACGCTAGTCTAATAATAAGGAACCTAAGTATAACAGCATCAAGCGCAACAAAGGTCTTTGACTTTACTGGCAACTCTGCCACCAGTATTTACATTAATAATGATTATTTCTTGAACTGCTCTATCCTCGGTACGATAGTCGGTGGAAAAGAAGTTTGGATAACAAACAACGAATCTAACAGCGTAACGGCAATGACAGGATTTTCTGTAAGCGGTAACGTTACCTATTTGAATTTTTCATACAATGTTTTTACCAATACCAACAACGCAAGCATTATTACGATGCTGCAGATACCATCAGGTACTTTCACCACCGCTAGGGTTAATTATAATTCCAGTCTCTCTTCTGCAGGCAACACACTCCTAAGGGCTTTTGATATAACTACCACTCCAACAGTTGTCGATGGCAAGCTAACTAATAATGACGCGACTAATGGTCTCCTTTTCAGTTCCTCTGGAACACAAATATTACCGTCTAACACTACGTCATGGTGGTTCAATAATAATACGGGGATAAACAACAGCACCATATATGGATCTGTCTGGATAAGCACTTCTGTCGTTCAAGCAAACACCACAGCTGCTAATACTTACGTGCCTGTGAGAGGTATCTTTTCTGCAAACTATAATGAAAGAATGAGCTACGAGTTTGGGCTAATAGAGGATGTGAAACTCAATCCTCCAACTACAGCGACGTCAGGAGGCAATCTAGTAGTTGCTGCTGCGGGCGCTGGTTATACGGCAGGCGGCTGTATAACAATAACAGGTGGTGGAGGTAGTGGCTCTAGGTTGAAACTAAAGGCCGCTAACTGTGGTACTGTAGGCAACTATCCAAACGTTGATACCACGACGGATTATTTACCGGGGAGTGGATATTCTACTGGCGCCGGATTAGTAACAGGTCTTTCAAGCGGTGGCACTTGCGCTGCTACGGCAGGGGCTGGATGTACCC
>JBAXXF010000064.1:0-7262 GCA_037128035.1 bacterium
GAGTAAATATAGTCTTTTGTTATTCAACAACATAAAATTACTCTTTTTTTGGCGGTTCGGTGGCAGAGCCTTTACGAACTTTTTGCATAACCCTGCTCCTAGCTTGGGCTTGCAGGAACGCCATCCTTTTCACTGATGATGGTACCCTATGGACCGTACCCAGTCAATCAGACATTCGCTCATAACATATGGGCTGACTGTATCAAAAACCGTCGCAAAATCTATCAAAAAAACATCAATAAAATCAATGTTATTTTATGACAGAAAAAGTGACTCAAAAACTAAAATATTTGATACACACAGGGTCGTTGTTATCTAAAATTAATTTTTCTGTGCAAGAATAGCTACATCAAGTTATCTTGTTTTAAATAACGGTCTAATAGCGTTCACATCTATCAATATTCCTACTATGTATTTGTGGAGCACACTTGATACCATTGTTTGATATGGAATACCCTCTGCTTCAGCTCGGGCTCTTAGGGCATTCAGCTCCTGAGAACTTATCCTTATATTCAAAAACTTATCTTTTTTGCCCTGTGTAATGGTAGCACTGGCATATTTCGTATGCTTCTTTTTTTCACCATTAGAAACACTAGACCAAGCTTCAGCGTTATCCTCTATGGCTTTAAGCAAAGCCTTTTCCTCTTTATCCAGCTTTAATGTCTTTTTCCTCATTTTTCCTGTCCTCCTAAATATATCTTGGTCAGTTTCCTAGTCGGTATTATCGTTTTTAAAAATATCTCACTTTTTGTGTCTACAAACGGGACAATGTAAACATAACCGCTAATGTTCATCACATAAACTTTCTGATGACGATATTTTCCCTTTCCAACAATAATATCCAGAAAATCACCTTTTGATATCTTCTCTATAACCACATCAAAGGAAACGCTCCGTTCCTTTTGTAGCTTTTCATTCTTACCTGAATCAAATCTAATGATCTTCATTACCATAACTTATATTACAATGTTATAACAATGTAAATAGGAATTTTTACGAAAAGAGAAGGAACCTCGTGATTCAAAGCTAGTAGAAATTATCAAGCTTCTGTGCTGCTCTTATAAGGTCTTTGCTTTCTCTACGGCTGCAAGTGCATCTACAACTTTTTTGCCTTAATGAAAACTTACTTATGCTACCACTGAGATAAGCAGAATTCCACCACCAGCCCGAAAGGGTTTTGATAATAATATTTTTACGCAGGCGATATGTCTTATAGTGCTTCATAATACCAAGATAGGAGTTCATACTGCTCAAAAACTTTTCCCTTTCTTCTTTAGTTGGTCTATGGTCTTTCGCTATTAGGTTTAACCTTTCAATAGCCTCGTAGAAATTCCCCTTGGTTCGGTTTGCTATGTATATTCGGTGTGGTTTTATTACTGCACCGAGATATTTAACACCTTTTGTATAATGTTGGAGATATATTTTGTTTGGGTGCAAGGTGAGCCGCAGTTTTAATTCCAGAAAACTTTTGATCTTCGGAATTAATGATTTTAGGTATTCTTTATCAGAATGCACCAACACAAAATCATCGACATAACGACCATAAAATTTAATTCCCAGATCATGTTTTATAAAATGATCGAAGCAATTCATATAAAAGTTGGCAAAGACCTGACTGGTGAAATTTCCTATTGGAAGCCCACAATTTTCAGGCGAGTGAAAAAGGCTTTTATCGAACGGCAGGCCTTCCCAGTTTTTTAGCCTTCCTTTGATAATGCACTTTTTTGTTGGATCGTAGAAAATTACTTTTCGGCAAAGATCAATAACAAGGTCTTTATCCTGCTCTTTGTATTTTTCGTAAATAAAGACCTTTAGTTTTTCAAAAAGAATATTTTTATCGATGTGCATAAAAAATCCTTTTATATCCAATTTGAGGACGTAACAGTCTTGGGTATAATTTCGTGAACACTGACGAATAAATCTATTTATACGCTGGATACCAAAATGTGTTCCTTTACCAGTACGGCAGGCATAACTGTCATGGATGAATTCCTCTTCAAAAAAGGGATTAAGCTTGTTGATGATAAGGTGATGCACCACTCTGTCTCTAAAATCTGCGGCAAATATTTCTCTCTTTACGGGCTTATTTACAATAAATGTGATCGACTTACCGGGTTGATACGTGCCGTTATTTATTTCTTCACAAAGTTTAACGAGGTTACTTTCATAATCGATCTCAAAAGCAAGGGCGTTAGCTGTATTACGCTTGTATCGTCGGCACTTGATATAAGCCTGAAACAGATCTTCAACAGGAATAGATGCTATATTTTCTTCTTCTGGAAATAAACTCAACTGCATAATACCAAAAAATTAAACCCAGATAAGGAATTATCTGGGTTTAATAAGGTTTTGTTTAAAATCCCGCGCACAGCGAACATAGTTAGTGTTGTTCTTATTGTTGTTGTTCTGGTTACCATTGTTGAAGTTCTGGTTCCACGCGTTATTTGTGTCGTTCTCAGAAGAACTCCAATAGTTGTTGTTGTTAGCAAAACCACCAACACCGTTTCATAAAGGCGTTTTTATGAACGAAGAGCATTCTACGTTCATTTTGTTTAACTGCTCCATCGCAGCAGTCCCTTTATCGCTTTTAAACAAAAACCAAGCTCGCTTTCGAAAGCCGTAGCTATCCGAAATTCAGGCTAATATTACAAACCGGCATTCCGCCAGCCAGTAACCTGTTTTCCAATACCGTCCATTAACGCTGAAAGTTCAGCTTGTTTTTTAATGGATAGTATTTTCATGTCCGTACATAATCTTATTTCCAGTTTGATTATCTCAAAATCATCCAAAAAAGTTTCAAGGTACTCCGTCTTATTTTTAGTTTTATTAGCTCGGTAGATACTCCTAACCAAAACTATAGCGTCGCGCTTCATGTCCTGACCTAATGTATATTTATATTCTCTTGGAAAACCCTGTGTGTAATCAAATATTTTTAGTATCAGCGAATATACATCCTTGAAAACTTTTAAGTCGTAATATAATGCCATTTTTTGAAATTTTTAGTTCAAGGGGGCTGTACAGCCCCCTTGATATCCCCCAAAAAAAATAGTTAAATAGCTAAATAGTTAAAAAGCCCGCGCACAGCGAACATAGGCAGAGCTGCCCTTACCGCTGCCGTAGTCCTGGGTACCATTGCCGAAGTACTGGTACCACGCGGTATCCGTGCCGCCCTCAGAAGAACTCCAATAGTAGTAGCCGTAGCCGTAAGCAAAACCACCAACACCGTAATCTAGGAACATCATACGCATACGGCTTAGTTCTCCTATGGAAGGTAAGAACCAATCGCTGTTACTACCTATAGTCAGTTGACTACATAGATATGCAGAACCTTCTGTAGCCCCTTGAGCTATAATAGCTGTGGTGTTTGCCTGACCTGCTCCTATTGCAAAGGAGCCAAGCCAATTAGCAGGCGTCCAAGTAGCGTCACTATTAGCTGTAATACAAACATATTCATTTCCATCGGTATAGGTTACTAAATCACCAACAATATAAGGAGTACCGGTAACCCAAGCAGGTGCGATAGACGTAGACTGTAACGATGCATCAATCCAGTCTGCGCTACCACTCTGGTCACTTGGCGCCGCCTCTAGACCTATTTTGCCAGCAGGAAGCAATTTATTATCTGGATCATCGCAGAAAAAAACATATCCTCCTGAAAGACCTTGTTCTCCAACGTGGCAGTTTGATGAAGTTCCATTGGTCCCGTCTGTTCCATTCGTGCCGTCTGTTCCATTCGTGCCGTTTACACCGCTAGTGTCACAAGACGTCAGCATCAATACAACCACAAACATTCCAATCAAACTCATTAAACTTTTCATCAAATGGCCCTCCATGGGAAAATACTTTTTCTTATATATGGCAATTCTACCCCCCCCCCAGAAATTGTAAAGTTTTTTCGCCATATGCGTTAAACTTTTGACTTTGGCTAAAGACGTATAGTCGGTGTAATACTTAAATATACGCATTAGTGCGCATTAAATATATTACAGAATATGTAGGAATTTTTGATGATGCTTTTTGTTAGCCAAGAAATACTCCAACAATAGCTCGGGTAAAACGATATAGAAACATAGCAACGCTGATAAAGATTATCAGTAGACCCTGTGCCCTTAATTTCAGTATTGCATCTGTATCGCAATGTTTCTTTTCAGCCACCTACGTTGTGAACAAATTTAACAAGTAAAACAACGATTAAATTCCCCTTTATACCGCATTTTACCTCGCTAAAACTGTTTATTTTTAGCACGTTGCAAATGGTTGTTTTTGTTGACTTTTTCGACCGAAAATTAAAGATAACTATCTGTTTTTATTAATGTTTTCGCTTGACATTTCTAGTTTGTTTCCGTAGAATAGTATTGAAATAGTGAAATACGTCGTATGAAAGGGATACAGCGACTTATTAAATTATTTCGGCTAGCCAAAAGTTATTAAAAATCCCAAAAAATTAAAGCTCTCTGAAAGTTCTGCACCAGGACGAAGGACAAGTTTTATCTATTTTCCTATGTGCGTTCTTTCAGGGAGTAAAAAAGGAGTCTTATTATGGAAAAAATTGAAGCGAAGAAAATGGGGTTTAACAGCGCACCAGCTCTAGAGGATTTTATGGAATCCTTTATGACAAACTACAAAGGTAAAGATGCTGTTGAGACACAAAAAATGGTACTTAGGTATTTTTTAGGCTGGGAAAAGCCAACACTATTTACACGTTCTATGAGGGTGAAAGGTTTTGCTGGTGGAGAAATTGCGCTAATTAAAAAGTATGATGCGTGTACAAGAATTGCCTCTTTACGAGAAGCCGTTCTTGATTTTAAGTTTTTTAAACCTAAAAAAGAAGACACAATCAAGCTAACTTGTGTTGATGTAAAGGATTGGGAATATCTTTGCGGTCTAGTAAATATTTTGGAACTGGATATCTCAAAATGCATTTATAACGTCGATGATGTTGATGAAGACGTGGCACGAGTTAGAATTTCTAACTCAAACAGGATAACAGTAAATGCTTCGCCACTATCAACACTTGCTGAGGACTACATACAGAAATCTGCCTATATAACACAGGCACAGAAAATAAGAGTGTTAATAGCAAAATACGCTCTCGGCGAAATGGATGAACTAACTTTTTGTTCGGAGATTGCAAAACTCTACACGTCTGTAAACATAGCTCTTAGGCAAGTGATGTTGTATTTAGAAAAGCACTATCGACAAATACAATCAGTTTCTGACGGCGAGAAGACGGATAACAAAGATATTAAGGCTGATGTTGAGTATTTGAACTTAATTCTAAATCAAAAAGACTAGAGGGGAGAACCAAGAAAAGGGAGCTATGCAACCAAGGTAGCTCTCCTTTCCTTCCAAAGGAGGTGTCGCTTGCTTACACTTACGGTAAACAGGGAGAAAAAAGTAGCATTATATTTACGTGTTTCTACTCTGTCACAGTCAACGGAACTCCAGTCTAAAGATCTATTAAAGTACATAGAACAAAGAGGATGGTCGGTAGCTGGTATTTACGAAGACAAGGCGTCTGGGGTTAGTGAAGACAAACGCCCTCAATTTAAAAAGTTATTAGAGGATGCAAGGCTTGGAAAATTTGACATAGTCGTATGTCATCGCTTAGATAGGCTATCACGCTCCCTGAAGGACCTTGTAAACACTTTGCAATTCCTCGCTGAACATAATGTAGAGTTCGTTTCTTTCAAAGACAATATCGATCTTACTACTGCCACTGGAAGGCTAATGATGAACATTATAGCCTCTATGGCAGAATTTGAGGCATCCTTAATAAAAGAACGTGTTCGGGCCGGACTAATACTTGCGAAACAGAAAGGAAAAATACTTGGCCGCCCCAAAAAAGATTGCCCACTGGAACAGATAAAAGAACTAAAAAATAAAGGGCACTCCATAAGACAAATAGCAAAACATCTTTGCATAAGCACTGGAATGGTACAAAGAGCTATTGCCTAAAAACAATAAATAAAGAGGTATTTTATGAGATGTAATTTAGACAAGATGAAAACTGGAGAAACTGTTCTATCTGAGACTGTATCTAAAAAAACGAAGACAGCATACCGAACAATAGTAACTATGGAACTCTTGTTAGAAGAGGCCTTAACAGAAACAGAGTTTAAGAAAGTTGCAGAAAAGCTATTTGGAGATAAATTGATTAAAGTAAATGTATCTAAACAAGCCAAGACGGTTCCGTCGCTACAAAATAAATGTCACATGTGGCACAATTATTAAGGTCAAAAAAGGCTTGAAACAGAAAAAGACGGGATTTATTAGCCCTTGCCTATGGTTCTACGCCC
The DNA here is from genome assembly GCA_037128035.1 of bacterium. Taxonomy (GTDB): domain Bacteria; phylum Bdellovibrionota; class JAFGOL01; order JAFGOL01; family JAFGOL01; genus JAPLFT01. Next base: position 6,300 of record JBAXXF010000064.1, read on the forward strand.
CTGCATAAAAATGGCATATGTAAGCCCCAAATCAGCTATATATAGACACATAGTTGCTGTAACCATATTCTGAGGGGTCTTCATTATGTTTCCTACGAGCCTGTTGCTTTTTTAGCAAAAAATGAGTCGCTGTGTCAAAGTATGTAAAAAAGTCATAATAGTCAACAAAACTCAACTAGTTGAAATCATTAATAAATTTACTACACCGTTTTAAGCGTTTCCCTGCCCATTCTAGCAATGTTGGCTTTGATACGACCAAATGGCTTAAAACGACTTAAAAACGCTAAAAACCGTCATTTTTGAGTCAACAAAACGATATTGCACACTAATATGCATTCAATAATGTATCAAATCTACGAGCCTGTTAAATGCGTAAAAACATATAACAGGCTCTATGGTTGCAAAGATCATTAATCCAACACACCTATACCCACATAAAAAAGGTTAAGAGTTGTGGAATGTTTCTTGTTTTAATTCTGACAAAACATTGGGCACATCAATAAATCTAGAAGTCTTGCTAAATTCAGCATTGCCATATCCACTACTTTCCTGGGCAAATGATAAAAACAGATTATTCTTTGCCCTCGTTATTGCCACATAGAGAAGTCTGCGCTCTTCTTCAATTTGTTCTTCATCTTTTAATGCATAACTTATAGGTAGGCTACCGTCTGTGAGGCCAATCAAGAACACATTCTTCCACTCAAGTCCTTTTGCAGAATGTATAGTTGATAATGTTAGCAATTCTTCTTCGGCTTCTGTCGACTCTACATCTGCTATTCCTTTATCGGGTGGGTCAATAGCGAAGTCAGCTAATAGTTCTTCTAATGAATTATATTTTGCAGACATCTGTATTACAGTCTCTAGCTCCTTTAATCTATCACGCCAATTATCATCAAACTTATCTTGTAAGATTGGAGTATAGTAGTCCAAGAGTGCTTCGAACTGCTCTCCTATAGTAAGTTT
>JBAXXF010000065.1:0-7102 GCA_037128035.1 bacterium
GATAAAGGACCTGGAAGCTAAGGTAAAAGAGGGAGAGGTCCTTATAAACAACAAGGATTGGGTGGCCGCTTACAATTATTTCCAAAAACTTCGTCCTTATGAGGATACTGTAAGCGCAATAGGCTCCAATTACAGAAAAGCAAAAGACGAGATAATAGATTCCTACGTCAACGCAGCTAAAGTTGACGAGAAGAATTTTGATTTTGTATCGGCCAAAAAAGAATATGAAAAAGCCCTAGCCTACGATCAAAAAGATAAGAGCCTTAATAGGAAGATAAAAGAGGTTACAGAGAGGATAGGTGCTCAGGAGATGCTTGCAAAAGGGAAGGCACTTTCTGACCAAGGACAAAAGGAAAAGGCCTTTGAGATGCTAAAGGACGCTCATAAAAAGGATGAGGACAATAAAGAGATAACTATCTATATGAACGTGCTAAAAGATGATGTGGCTAAGCTGTGGATGGACAGGGCTATCGATCTTGAGGCGAAAGGACAGTACAAAGATGCCTATTCTACCGTTGTAAAAGCTGAAGAAGTAGGCTCCGATATGAAGGATGTTAAAGCCGGGATAGAGACCGCTAAAAAGAGCATAATACTTAACTATGCACGCTCCTTTGCAGAAAAAGCCGATGGTCTAAAGAACAATGATGAAGAAGCATACATATACTACATAGCCTCCTATGCTTTGAACAGCGAAGACAAAGCTGTCCAAGATAAGATAAAGGGCCTAGAGCAGACCCTGAAGGATAAGACTTGTTACAATTTGGGAATTAGGACGACAGTTTCCCCAAAAACCAAGATGGATAAGGATACCCTTTCAAAAGTGGACGAGATGATCAAAACGGAACTTGGAAGTTTTGCTAAAGATAAATGCATAAATATAGCAGAGCCTACAAAAGGTGATCAGGGGTACTTACTGAACACGGTCTTGACCTACAAGTCAGAGACCAAGGGCTCCATGATAACCATAAAGCTTGATCTAGAGTCTGAAGCTACAGACCTGGCTACAAAGAAGGGGCTTGCAAAGACAAGAAAGATGGACCTGTACGCTGGAGAGGCGGCCAAGACCAATGAGGTCAAGGTAGAGGATGACATGGTCAATAAGGTCGTAAGGAACGTCGTTTCTGAGCTTAAGGATTCTAATCTTAGATACTATGGTGATAGATACTATACATTCTTCAACACCGCGAAGGACCCAAGATCAAAAATGAGTAACGCGGTCCTTACCTTTATAGCTAAAAGATATCTTTCAGATGAAAGACTTTTTTCAGATAATGCGGTTAAATACATTACGAAGACGTACGGCGTTAATATAGACAGGAAAAGAATGGAAACCTTGGATAAGAGCAAATAATGAGAAAAGAAAAAATAAACATCCTGCTAGCAATACTCACAGGTATTCTGACAGCGCTGTCTTTTGATCCGTTCTCTTTTTCCTTTCTGGGCTTCTTTGTTTATGTTCCATTACTTTTCATACTTGAGAGGACAGAAAGGTCTTTTTGGAAGACACTGGCATACTCGTGGTTTGCGATGTTCGTTACCACTATCCTCTGCTTTCAATGGATAGATTACGTTTCCGTTGAGTTTGGTCTACTTCCAAAGTGGGGAGCCTTAGGCATCCTGATAGTCTTTTCTCTTTTGACCAATTTCTCTCTTCAAATATTCGCTGTTCTTTACCACTTTGCGCTAAAATTCACAGGCTGGACAAAGAACTACCTGTTCTATTTCATACTGGTCCCATCACTTTTTGTCATCTCTGAGGTCTTGGACCCACGAATATTCAACTGGTACATCGGGAACAATATGTCAGCCTACAAGTATCTTCCTCAGTTCGCAGATTTTTTGGGTGTGTATGGTTTGAGTTTTTTCACGGTCCTTATAAATGTGTGCATATTCTTGATCATCAGGTACGTTATAAAGAACAAAAAGTTTGATCACAGGCGTCTTATGCCTGAATGCCTTGTTATTGTTCTTGTGTTCTTATTCCTGAATATATACGGCTACTACAATTACAGACACACGCAGTCATTAGAGGATAAATGTCCTAAGATCAGGGCAGCTGTCATACAAGCGAACATCGGTAATCCTATGCAGCTCGCCATAAATCAGGCGGCAAAGCTCAGAAAAGAGATGGGCGTTACTGATGCGCGTTCAGACGAAGTCCTTATCCTACAAAAATATGAGACCATGAGTAGAAAGGCCCTTGAAGAGAATAGCGGCGTAGATTTTATAGTGTGGCCAGAGACCGCTTTCCCAGGGTACTATGTTGATAGAAATCCATACATGCTTGAACACAGAAAACTGGTCCAGGAATTGGGTGTTCCATTTCTTATCGGTGGCTACTATGTGCAGTACTCCAACGGGAGGTATTATAATAGTGCGATCCTTTCCACAAAGGATGAAGTGACCTACTATCATAAGAAGATCCTACTTCCTTTTGGTGAATTCATGCCGCTGGGAGGAACTTTCCCTTCCCTTAAAAGTTTAGTCCCAAGTGTCGGTGACTTTTCCAGGGGTGCCGGCCCGGCGACCTTGGACCTTATAGTTAATGGTCTGGAAGTTAAGTTCGCACCGACTATTTGTTATGAAGTATTAAAGACAGATTATGTAAGAAAAATGTATGAAAAGGATGCTCAGATATTCTTGAACCTGAGCAATGACTCATGGTTCGGTAAGATAGAACCACGTCAACACCTTCTGTTAGCAAGGATGAGGGCGATAGAGTTTAGAAGACCTATAATCAGGTCAACCAACACTGGTATTACTGCACTTATAGATATGAACGGCATGGTCGTTAAATCTGGTGGTCTTGACAAGGAAGAGACGCTGATCTTTGATGTCCCCGTCTGCGATCACAGGATAAGAACCGTTTACTCCGTGTTCGGTTATCTGTTCCCTTATATACTCATGCTTTCGTCCGCAGGAATGATCTTTTATATTTGGAGAAAGAAAAAGAATGAAAATAGGTCTTGAAAAGCACAGTGATATAAAAAAAGCACTAAAGGGGAAAAAGGTCTCTGTATTGTGCAATATATCATCTGTCGATAAAGAGCTTGTACATGTTGTGGACGTCTTAAAAAAGCTTGGCGTAAAGGTGCAATCGATAATGGGCCCTCAGCATGGGTTTATTATTGATAAGCAGGACAACATGAAAGAGAGCGGTCATATTCAACGCTCAGCAGAATATAATATCCCAGTCTACTCGCTATATGGTACCTCAAGAGAACCAGAAGATAGGATGTTGGCAGATGTTGATTCTGTCGTCTATGATCTTCAGGATGTAGGCGCAAGGTACTACACTTTTATATACACGATGGCGTACGTGATGAAGTCCTGTGCTAAGCTAAAAAAACAATTCGTTGTCCTGGACAGACCAAACCCTGTAAATGGTATAAATGTTGAGGGTGGGGTAGTCCAAAAAGGTTTTGAAAGTTTTGTGGGGCTTTATCCAATATCAAACCGTCATGGTATGAGCGTCGGAGAACTAGCTTTACTTTTTAATAACGAATTCGGGATAGGATGTGATCTTAAAGTAATAAAGGTCTCAGGATGGGATCGCAAAAAATATTGGGACCAGTACGCGCCTAAAGAAGGGCGTGCTTGGATACTTCCATCCCCTAATATGCCTGCTTTTGATACCGCCATGGTCTATCCTGGTCAGTGCCTACTTGAAGCTACCAATGTGTCAGAAGGCAGGGGTACCACTAAACCATTCGAGATATTTGGTGCTACGTTCATAGACCATAAAAGTTTCCTTTCACATTCGGCGATCAAGGGCCTTAAGGGTGTTAAGTTCAGGCCACTGTTCTTTGAGCCGACCTTTAATAAGTTCAAACATGATATGTGTAAAGGTTTTCAGATACACGTTACTGATAGGAAGACGTTTGATTCTTTAAAGACCAGTCTTGCAATAATATATGCGCTTAAGAATATCTATCCGAATGATTTCTTCTTTACTCCTCCACCTTATGAATATGAATTTGAAAAAATGCCGATAGACATCCTTTTGGGAAGTGACAGGCCAAGAAAGTCACTTGAGCAAGGTGGCAGTTTTAAGGATTTTTGTTCTGCTGTTGATGAGGGGAAAAAGGGCTTTCTAAAGATCAGAAAGGAATATTTGATCTATTAAAAGTATTTACTTTGATTACATGTGTAAAAACTCGATACAAGAACAAAAACTATGCCTGCAAAAAGTTGTTTAATTTCAATATGTTACAATACTAACCCTTGGCTTAGGAATTGCATTGTAAAGCGATAGGGCAGGAGGCTGTAAATGATCCCCAGAGTTCTTCTACTGTTGTGTGCAATATCCTTTCTAAGCCTTCCATGCTTCCCACAAGATAAGGTCCCTAATGGATTAAAGAAAAAACTGGGAGTAGAGAAGATCTCTGTTGATGATAGCCTTTCACCTTTAACCCTTAAGCAGATCTATTCCAAAATAAAAAAACAGGATTACACCACTATAAAAGAGAACATGTCCTCCAAGAATATAAATGTTAAAAAGATAATATTCTCTAAGGACTATTCTGTGAGCATAAGGTTCAATTACTCCACTTTCTCAGCTGAATTCGAGGCGGATATTTACGTGCCTGCAGATAAAATATCAGGAGAGATAGTTAAGAAAAACCTGCAGTTATTTACTGACTACATATTGGATATAAAAAAGGTACTAGCTGCTCTGGATATGGACGATATGCATGCGATCTTTGCTCCCTATGGTAATGGAGATGAGATCTGTGTCGATATAGATAAGAATGAAATAAAAAATGATTATAGAGGATCTTTTCTGATAAAAGATATCGATATAACTAAATTGGTTGCGGCTCAGGATTGGCTGGCCTATCGTGGTGTGGTCTATGAGCTAAAGAATTATCTCATGTCAAAACAATTGGAAAAGAACAAAGAAGTAAGGGAAGGCTTAAGGAGCGTACTGTTCGACGATGAAATATCAATGGACGATGCGAAAAATATACAGAATGTAAAAAAAGTCCTTAAAGAGAACAACATGTACGAGGGACTACTTAAGAAACTTGTAGATGACGGTGCAATAGATCCTGCAAAACAAATGGAGAGGCTCAAAAAGATCCTATCAAAGACCAGTGCTGATTATGGCAACGTTGTGGTCCCAGAAGATGTAGAAGACGTCCTTGGTTACTATGATCTTAAAGCAGGCATATCATGCGTGATAGAGAGTTTAAGGGTTCACGGGGTTAAAACCGTCACCCTTAGCATGAGTAATTCTATTGAGAGTAAGTTTGATAAAGAAGAAAAGGCCCTTCACTTGAACATGAAGGACCTTTTCTTTGTAGAATCTATATTTGGCAACTAGCAGTTGTGGCCACTGCTGCGTCTTTTGAATAATGGTCTTTTATAAGGTCTGCAAGATCGTCAGGTACCAGTGGAAATTGTATGCGGAGCTTTTCATCAGGGCAGCTTCCATTGTAATAACTTGCAAAAACGGCTGCTCCACCCTCATAAGCCTGCTCTATAGACTTTGTTGCTCTGTCCGCAGGAGGGGTGACCGGCGCTGTGATCTTTGCAAACATTTCTGCCATGGTCTGTACTGATGTCGGAAGATCTTCCCACTTTTTATAGGATTCTTTGAGAAGTCCACGAACAGCTCCTTTTTTAGTAGCACTTACTTTTTCTTTAGGTCCGAATGCATATGAATTCCCGAACACGTCGGACATAAAAAGAACTGAGATATTCCTGTAAGGGTTGTCGCTAGCTAGTAGGCCTTTGACTGAGCCAATACATTCTTTTGGACCAACTGGTAGATAATCATCAAGCATCATAAAATCCTGAGCCGTAGGAGCTGCCACAACGTAGGTATATGGTGTCCCGCCGGAGGCTGACTCGCACACAAAGTTCTTTACCTTTGCCTTTGTGAACAATAATTTTGTGCCCTTTTCCTTTAAATTACTTAAAGCAGCTACAAAGTCTACGTTCTTAGCGGCAATAGCCTGTTCCGCAGGTTTTAGGTATTCTGTCTGGTGTAAGGTCTTGTTCTGGCAGTTATGGTTAGTAGCTGATTTTCTAAATTCCCAGTATGAATCATAAGCTCCTTTGGCAAAAGTAGATTTCTGGGCAGTTGTTTTACTGCTTGCCACAAAAGTCTCGGATATCTTTGTAAGAATCTGTTCTATTGCTTTTACCTGCTTTTTATCTGGTGTGCCGACAGGTGTTTTGCCATCTGTTCCCAATGTTGGGTAATATGCTAGCATGTTGACTATCCCGCATCCATTGTCATCGCTGACCATGTTAAAGGTCTCGATGTCCACTTTAACTTTAGCGTTGTTGATTATGTTCAAAGCTGCTGCAGGGTCACCATCAATTATGCACTGTTTAGCGTTAAAAATACTACAATCCTTGTAGTTGCCAGCCTTTGCACAGTTGCAAGGGTGATCTGAGGCAGAAAAAGCCCCTTGGCTTAAAAACAAAAGTAGAGAACTAATGTAAACGAGATGTTTCATAAAACGCCCTCCCAGACTAGATTTAAGGCCATTTATAACAGGACTGGAGGGCTTTGTAAATTGTTTGCCTTAACTTATTTTATCTGGTATTCAACAACTGCTTGAAAATACGTGAGTTTGTATAAACAAACTTAGAAAGGGGGCTTAAGTTATTATGAGAAAAAGACTTTTTATACCTGGCCCGGTGGATGTTAGAGAAGAAGTTCTCAAAAGCATGGGCACACAGATGATCAGCCATAGAGGCAAAGAGGCCAGCGCACTCCAGAAAAGGATGCACGATAAAATGCAGCAGGTCTTTCACACAAAGAACCTTATAGTGTTCTCCACTACGTCAGGCAGTGGTCTGATGGAATCAGCCATTAAATGTTGTACAGCTAAGAGAGCGGCGGTGTTCTCTGTCGGTTCATTTGGTGACAGATGGGCGGATATGGGCGTTTCTAACGGTGTTCCTACAGATAGGTTCACAGTTGCTAACCCAGGGGATGCAACTTCTGCAGCAGATGTGGACAAGGTCCTTGCGACAGGAAAATACGATGTCGTTACTATCACTCACAATGAAACATCGTCTGGCGTTATGAACCCTTGTGGAGAAATAGCAAAGGTAATAAAGAAATATCCCGACGTAGTATGGC
>JBAXXF010000066.1:0-7043 GCA_037128035.1 bacterium
ATATATAGATGGGAATACAGCAAAACTTGATCTTAATGACCCTGTGATAGAAGAGATACCAATGAGCTTTAAGCTCAAGGTCCTTAGTTTTATAGCCGACCCTAATCTTGCATATCTGCTAATGATGCTTGCTGCGTTGGGTATTTATCTTGAACTTTCTCATCCAGGTCTGATACTTCCTGGTGTCGTTGGCGGGCTTGCCGCCATACTTGCGATGATGAGTTTCCATATGCTGCCAATTACTACGGCTGGGATTATCTTAGCCATGGTCGGTTTAGCATTAATAGGGCTGGAGTTCTTTGTGGCGGGACATGGTGTCTTGGCTGGTGGTGGAACGATAGCTTTAATGCTTGGGGGAATATTCCTGGTAGACCCTGCCAAAACGGACATGAAGGTTTCCTTCAGTACTCTTTTTTCCTCAGGTTTGATATTTGGTACCATAGTTGTACTAATTGCTTTTTTTGTTTTAGCTGTTAGAAGAAGACCTATACAGACGGGATACGATGCAATGATAGGACTTGTCGGTGAGGTCATTGTTTACGATGAGGCAAGTAAGGAAGGGAAGATCTCAGTAAGAGGAGAAATTTGGAACTTTATTCCTGATACCGATGGAGAAAGTTTAGTGAAGGGTGATAAGGTAATGATAACGGACCGTTCCAATATGGTCTTTAAGGTTAGAAAAGATTAGTAGATTAGAATAAGGGAGGTTTTTATGACTTTAGCGATCTTGTTAGTTGTCGTCGGTCTTATGCTTATTTCTGGTATAAAGATCCTTAATGAATATGAAAGAGGCGTAATTTTTAGGTTGGGAAGAAGCATCGGCTACAAAGGCCCTGGGATAATTTATGTTATTCCTTTCGTCGATAAAATGGTTAGAGTAAGTTTGAGAACAGTCGTTCTGGATGTTCCACCTCAGGACGTGATAACAAAGGATAACATCTCTATAAAAGTTAATGCCGTCGTTTATTTTAGGGTAATGGACCCTCAAAGAGCTATCATAGAGGTTGAGGATTTCCTTTATGCAACGTCACAGCTTGCACAGACCACATTAAGATCTGTTCTTGGTCAATCTGAGTTGGATGAGTTATTAAGTTTGAGAGAGAAAATAAATAATCATCTTCAGTCAATCTTGGACAAGCACACTGATCCATGGGGTATTAAGATATCCAACGTGGAAGTAAAACACATAGATCTTCCAAAAGAAATGCAGAGAGCCATAGCTAGACAGGCTGAAGCAGAAAGAGAAAGAAGAGCTAAGATAATTGGAGCCGATGCAGAGCTTCAGGCGTCATATAAGCTTGCGGAAGCAGCTGGTATCATAGGCACTCAGCCTGCGGCCATACAATTAAGGTATTTACAAACACTGGCAGAAATAGCAGTTGAGAACAACACAACTACTATCTTCCCTGTTCCGGTTGATTTTTTGAATAACTTGTTTGGTGCAAAGGCGAACAAGTCTTAAAACAACTGATACATACATTTGACCTGAAACCCCAATCCAGTCTATAATACTGGTATTGGGGGATAAGTATATCCATGGAATTTTCCAAAAAAGACATAATGGGTGTTTTGTTTGTTGTGCTGGCCATTTTTACATTCTTGGCCCTTGTCACATATAGTTCTGCGGACCCCAGTTTTAATAATGCAGCAACCATGTCACTAACGGAGGGCTCAGAGGCGGCAGCCCAGGCACCGGCTAAGAACATGCTGGGGCTTTTTGGCTCATATAGCTCAGATCTGCTACTTCAGGTCTTTGGGATATCGTCTTTTGCAATTCCCTTTGCGTTCCTACTAAGCGCTATCTTTGTGTTTTTTACGTCAGGGAAGTCTGATTTTTCATATCTACGGGGCTTGGTCATCCTTGGTTTGGTATTTTGCCTATCCATTACCTTGCACTTGATCGCAGGTAACATCGTATATGGTGGAGCTAGTTTTTCTGCCGGCGGGGTACTTGGTTCATGGCTTGCCTCCCTTATTACTCCATACTTTAGTAAAGTAGGCACTGCGATAGTCGGTATAACGGCAAGTATGCTCTTGCTTTTTTATCTTATCAATATATCCGTCACTACAGGAACTACGATGCTGGCTATTGCTTTTTATAAGGGCATCATCGTTCCTTCAATGACCGCATACAAAGGTATTGCCTGGTTCGTGAGCTGGATAATGTCCAGGACCAGCAAGAAAGAAATGCCTCAGGATGAAGAACTTATAAAAGAGGCTGGATCGACGTTTAAAGTTAAGGCCCCTGTAGTAAAAAAAGAACTTAAAAAACCACAAGATGATGAAAATGATTTTGATAGCAGCTTTAGTACTAAGTTTGACAGCGATTATGAACTTCCTTCTGTTGAGCTCCTTAATCTGCCTCCCAAATCAAAGACAAAAGAAAATCTTTCTGATCTTAAAGCAACAGCCGCGGCGTTGCAGAATAGGTTAAAAGATTTTGATGTGGAAGGAGAGGTCGTTGAAGTTTCTCCTGGACCAGTTATCACTATGTATGAGTTCAAACCTGCTCCGGGCGTTAAGATAAACAAAGTAGCCAACCTCAGTGACGATCTTGCAATGGCCCTTGGTTGTGGAAGCCTGAGAGTGATAGCCCCGATACCTGGTAAATCGGTAATCGGTATAGAAGTACCAAATAAAAGCAGAGAGACAGTTTATATAAGAGAGCTTATTGACTCAAACGTTTTTAAGACCGCAGAAAAGAAAATACCGCTGGTAATAGGAAAAGACACAGAAGGAACTCCTTACGTTGAAGATCTTTCTAAGATGCCTCATCTTCTAGTTGCTGGTTCAACAGGCTCAGGTAAATCTGTTTTTATAAACTCACTCATATGTTCAATACTTTATAAGTTCTCACCAAAAGAAGTAAGAATGATAATGGTAGACCCAAAGATGCTGGAGCTTTCAGCTTATGAAGGGATACCTCATCTTCTACATCCAGTTGTTACAGATGCAGGCAAAGCAGCACAGGCTCTTAAATGGGCTGTAAGAGAGATGATGAACCGCTACACTATACTTGCCTCAAAGAACGCAAGGAGCATTAGTTCATATAACGCTGAAGCAGATGAACCAATGCCATACATAGTCATAATCGTAGACGAGCTTGCAGATCTTATGATGGTAAGCTCAAAGGACGTAGAGTCCGCAATAACCCGTCTGGCGCAAATGGCGAGAGCTGCCGGCATTCACCTTGTACTTGCTACACAGCGACCATCAGTTGATGTTATCACCGGTCTTATAAAAGCTAACTTCCCTGCAAGGATCGCTTTTAAGGTCGCTTCAAAAATAGATTCCAGGACGATACTAGATACCATGGGTGCTGATGCGCTTCTTGGAAATGGGGACATGTTATTCCTGCCTCCAGGCACGGCTAGACTTGAAAGACTTCACGGTGCCTTTGTTAGCGACGAAGAAATAAGAAGGGTCGTCACTTTTGTTAAAGAACAGGGAGCACCTGATTACAAGATACAGATACCCGATGATGATAAAGATATAGATGGCGGCGTTGATGGAGAAGAGGACGAACTTTACGATCAGGCCGTTACAATAGTTCTGGAAACAAAAAAAACGTCGATATCATACATACAAAGACGCCTTGGTATAGGCTACAACAGGGCGGCAAATATCATGGAACAGATGGAGCGTAACGGGGTCGTTTCTGCGGAGTTGTCCTCCGGAAGAAGAGAGATCCTGATGGATAGCAGCAGGTAATTAATGCAATTTAAAACTCTCGTTCTACTACTAATGTTCCCGGCTTTGCTTTTTGCAGAAGATAAGGCAGTGGCGCCTTCTGCGCTTGCCAACAAAGAAACTATCCTAAGCAAGATAGGCGGGGATAAAGGCTTTAAAATGGTCTTTGAACAACATAGCCAGTATCCTTTTTTAAAAACACCAAAAATATCAAACGGTTCCCTTCTGTATTCACCTAAGCGTAAGTTCGTATGGGAAATATATGGAGAACAAGGTGGCAAGGTCATCAGCAACGGTACCAAGACCTGGATATACACCCCAGCGGAGGAAGAGGGCGATAAGGCCACTCTTATAGTCAAGACAGGTAATTACGACGGTGTAGAATCAGTAATATTTAATTCTAATTATGATGTGTCATCTTTAAAAGAAACGGCCAATGGCCTAAAAGAGCTTAGGGTAAAGGGTTCTAGCAAAAAGGGCTATGAATGGGCCGTGTTAAGGTTCAAGGAAAGTCCGACTTTTACGATTGACAGTTTCGAGTTTAAAGATTTGAATGGCACAAATACTATCATTAAGGTAAAGACATTTAGCAGATTGACTGAAGCCGTTCCTGCAGGGACTTTCAACTTTAAGGCACCAAAAGGGACGCGAATTATAAACTAAGGGGGATCGATATGTCCGGCCATAATAAGTGGAGCTCAATTAAACACAAAAAAGGCGCAGCAGATGCAAAGAAAGGTAAGATCTTTACCAAGCTTATTAAGGAAATAAGCGTTGCGGCAAAGAACGGCGGTGGAGATCAAAGCATGAATGCGCGTCTAAGGTCAGCTATCCTAGCCGCTAAAGAAGCCAATATGCCTAACGATAATATAACAAGGGCCATCAAGAAGGGTACCGGGGAATTAGACGGTGGCATGGCCTATGAAGAAGTAATGTATGAAGGATACGGCCCTGGCGGGACCGCTGTATTGGTAGAGGCCATGACCGATAATAAGAATAGAACAGTCTCTGAATTAAGACATATATTTACACGCGCTGGCGGTAACCTTGGTGAAAGCGGGTCAGTTGGATGGATGTTCAAGAAAAAGGGAGTTATCGATATCCCTAAGAATGCAACAACTGAGGATGCTTTAATGGAGATAGCTCTAGAAGCTGGAGCAGAGGATGTTGTTCTTGAGGGTGATGATTTTGCAGTTTACACAGATCCAAATTCCTTTGAGAATGTTCGTTCAGCAATAGAGAAAAAAGGGATAAAAATGGATTCTGCAGAACTTACGATGATATGCCAGACAAATGTTAAGCTTACTGGCAACGATGCTGAAGCTATGATAAAGTTCATAGAGAAGCTTGAGGATTTTGATGACGTGCAGAAGGTCCATGCGAACTACGACATAGATGATGCAGAAATGGACAGAATAGCAGCAGCTACTGAGTAATTGTTCTCTCAACAAAAGGGGTGCCAATGAGGGTTTTGGGAATAGACCCGGGAACGGTCAGAATGGGGGTCGGCATAGTAGAAATGTCCGGCAACAAATATAAGTTAGTCCATTATGACGTCCTAAAACTTTCAAGCAGCGAGCCTCTCTGTTCAAGATTAGGAAAAATATTCACTTTTACTAAACAAAAAATATCAGAATATAAAGTCGATGTGGTATCCATAGAGGATATCTTTACCGCTGTAAATCCAAGGAGTGCGCTAAAACTTGGGCAAGGCAGAGGGGCTGCCATAACGGCGGCTGTAGAAATGGGAGTAGAGGTATTTGAGTACTCTCCTAGAGAAATAAAGAAGTCGGTATCATGTTATGGGGCGGCAGGAAAAGAGCAGGTCTCCCACATGGTAGGAGTTCTGGTCGGTGTTAAGGATATAAAGTCCTTTGATGCAACGGACGCAATAGCTGTTTCTATCTGTCATTTGAACACTATCCCACTTAGGAATATGGTGTGTAGAGCATGATAGCATTACTTAAGGGAATGTTAGTAGAGGTAGCCAACGGAGAGGCTGTAGTCGACGTAAATGGCGTAGGCTATGCAGTACGCGTTCCGGCAACCTTTCTTGCAAAGACCAATACCCAGGTAAGACTTTTTATAGATACTGTAGTAAGAGAGGATTCTATAACTCTTTATGGTTTTGAGACCACAACAGAAAGGGAATGTTTCAGAATGTTGTATTCGGTAAGTGGTGTTGGACCAAAAACAGCATTGGCCGTTATATCGTTTTACAGCGCCAATGATCTGAGAAGGATAATGATAAATCGCGACATTAATTTACTGTCTAAGGTACCAGGTATAGGTAAGAAAACAGCGGAGAGGATGGTCGTTGAACTTAAGGATAAGATGGGCGTTGGATCTACATCTGAAGATACTGTTCCTTATGTTGGAGAAATGTCCACTCATGAAGAACTGGTCCAGGCACTTATAAATTTTGGATACAAGAGGAACGATGCTATCAACGCATTAAGACCAAGAATGGACGATATTAATAAAGGTCGCCCTATGGGAGAGATACTGAGAGAAACTCTACGAGGGATGATGTAATATGGACGATATGGATATAGAAAAACTAGATAATCTTAACCCAGGAGTTCAAGAAGACGAAGTACAGTTCGAACAGAACCTTCGTCCTAGGAACTTGTCTGAGTTTATCGGTCAAAGCAGTCTTAAGGAAAAGCTGGATCTTTTCATCCAAGCCGCGAAGGCAAGAGGTGAAGCGCTGGACCACTGCCTTTTCCACGGGCCTCCTGGGCTTGGAAAAACATCCCTTGCTAACATAATAGCAAATGAACTTGGCTCGCGCATGATAGTTACGTCGGGTCCATCCCTAGAGAAATCCGGCGATCTTGCAGCTATACTCACCAACCTTGGAGAGAAGGATGTACTATTCATAGACGAGATACACCGCCTTAGCCGCGTTGTTGAGGAAACATTATATCCTGCGATGGAAGACTTTGAACTTAACGTCGTTATAGGTCAAGGGCCTGGAGCTAAAGCAATAAAAATACCACTTCCAAAATTCACGTTAATAGGAGCGACAACAAGAGCTGGATTAATAGCATCGCCCCTGAGGGACAGGTTTGGCTTCTCATCAAGACTTGATTATTATGATGTGGAAAGTCTTAAAACTATCGTCATAAGATCTGCAGGTATATTGAATGCAGAAATAGAAGATAACGGTGCTGCAGAAATTGCTAAAAGATCACGTGGAACGCCTAGAATAGCAAATAGACTTCTTAGAAGAGTTAGGGATTTTGCACAGGTTAGGGCTGATGGAAACATAACAAGGACAGTGGCTGATAAAGCTTTAGATCTTCTAGAAGTAGACGGAAAGGGTTTTGATGAGATGGACAGAAAATTCT
>JBAXXF010000067.1:0-7039 GCA_037128035.1 bacterium
AGCTTATCATCATGTTGGTGGAACCTTTCATGAACTTGGATAAGGATTCAATACTTTTTATGGAACAGGAAATAAAAAGGATAGCCCTTGATGGCACCTCCATTATTATATTGTCCGATACCCAGCCGCCTGTATATTCTGAGCATAAAGCTATGAGGTTGCCATCATGACATCTATAGTGCTTATGCTAAATGACGTCCTAAGAAAGAGCAAAATGCTGTGGTATGGTCCCGCCGTTCTATTCATTATCATCTTCTCTACAAGGCTCACGCCGGTGTTCGTAAAGGACGGCTATGTGATCTATCTTATAGAAGTGGTCGCAATGATCTTGTCCGTGTCTGTGTGCTTGGCTATCCTGGTCAATTTTATAAAACACCTAATGCCCTCTGCGCATGAAATAAAATACGAAGTGATCTTCTATAAACGTTTTGGGCTTGGGATCTTGGAGCAGTTCTTTATAAGGATAGCACTGCTAATGCTGGTCTCTGTCATGCTATTTTGTATACTCTCCATTATAAGCTGGTCCTGGCATCCTAAATATCTACTGCTTGGGGCTGTGCTATGTATGTTCCTGCTGATGATAAGGATGTTCAGTGTGCTACTTAATGTGGGGGCTGTTTATTATTTAGGCATACTATTCATCATAATTTCTGTGTTCTATCCAATGTACATACTGCCGAATACGGCTTATATAGTTAAGACAGGTTCATATGATATTGCAGTGTACCTGTTTACTTATTGGCTCCTATACTTTTTTATAGCTTTTAAGATCTTTGGTCTTAAATGGAGGGAAGAATGTCTTGGATGGATATAGTCATCTTTATTTTTGGTACCTGTTGGGGCAGTTTTCTAGCTCTTATCGCCTATAGGATACCAAAGAAGATCTCCATAGTGACACCTGGCAGTTTTTGCGACTCCTGCAAAAAGAAGATAGGCTATGCACATAACATCCCTATTTTGAGCTTTCTTCTTCAGAGAGGAAAATGCAGCCAGTGTAAGGCGAGTATCCCTCTAAGATACCCAGTAATAGAGCTTATAACTGGTATATTGTTCGTGTTCGCATATGAAAGGCTATTCTACGATTATTACTCGCTTGTAAGAGCATTATTGCTTGTTACAGCTCTTATGCCTTCTATATTCATAGATGCAGATGAAAGGATAATACCTGACCGCTTTAGCATAGGACTTATAGTTGCCGGCTTTGTATTGGCGTTGTTTGACCCTATGATGGCATGGCATGAATCTGCAGCTGGCATAGTTGTGGGTGGTGGAGTGCTTTATGTGGTCGCAGAAGTTTATTATAGACTAACAGGAAGAGAAGGCCTTGGCGGTGGAGATATAAAATTGCTGGCTGGTATAGGCGCGCTACTTGGTTGGTATCCAGCCCTTATGGTAATCTTCTTTAGTTCAGTAATAGGTTCTATCTACGGTATAGTCATGATGCTAGTGTTTAAGAAGGGACGTCTAACAGAGATACCTTTTGGTCCTTTTATAGGCGCGGCGGCGATACTGTATCACTTTATAATGGAGGGAGGCTTGCTCAAGTGAGAACGTTTGCAATAGTCCTTTTTATATTGTCCATCTTCATCGCTTACTCAGCCCCTATATTCTATGAGGCCTATGTTGAGCACACCGTGCTTAAGGCATCAAGACACATTGCCTCTGATCTTATTTGGGCCAGAAGATTAAGTATAAGGACAGGGAAGAACTACGGCGTTAAGTTCATAAAGGGCGAGAACCCTGGATATTTTATATTCTTTGAGAACCCATCTAAGGTCATAAAGTCAGTTAGGCTAAAAGATATTAACAGCCATGTTAAATTTTATAATGCTTTTGATGATAAGGGTGTTGCTCTTGTAGATAATACCTTTACCTTCATAGGGCAGGGTAGATCAGAACAACAAACTGTTCCAGGACAGGATTCAATCTTTCTTATTAATGATAGCGATGAGAGCAGGGGCCTAACGGACAGAGTGGTCAGGGTCTATATAGATAGAGATAATAACAACATCAAACTACTTAGGGTCACAGAAAAAACGGATGCCGGCGACTATATATTCTCTGCTATTTGAACCAGATCTTATCGCCGTACTTGGCTTTTATCTCATCAAGATATTGTAAGGTGTCAGTTAGGTTACCCAGGAAGATCTCAAATTCCTCTGGGCTTAGACCTAGATCCTTTCTTAATTCTTTTTTATCCATATTCCTTATTTCATAAAGACGGTCCACGTACTGTTTAACAAAACGTGTTATGCCAAGATCCTTTAGAATGTTGAGCGCAGTTTTGTCCTTTGGCTTAAGTACTGCTCCATTATCAAGAGAGAAGAGCCTAGCGTCTTTTCCTGTTATGATCCTAAAGTGGACATTGCCACCAGGGAACCTGTCGTTATTGCCCATTACGGCGTCCAAAAGCATTATTGAGCTCATATCGTGTGCAAGATCATCTATGTGTGTGTAGCCGCTTGTACATCCTTTTGGCTCCAGTAGTTGAGTGCATTGCTTAAGTAAAAAACGCTTATGTGGAGGCTGTACTGAGCTAGCTTTCATATATTTATATACAACGTGTTTTTTTAATCCTTCTACAGTACCCAAAGGCAAATAGAATTGGAAATTTGTGTACCAAGGTTTAAAAGTCCCTTCTAAGGCCACATCATCGTCTATATTCTTCTTTAGCTCTTCCATCATGATCTGTCTGTTCTGCTCTTTTCTGGAAGAGTATTTATCAAATCTTACCCATTCAAGGAGAGCCATTACTTTTTTTTGGGTCTTTGGTGTTAGGGATTTTAATTCTGCCTTGGGATAAAGATCTAGTCCGACCATTTCTCCCAGTTTAGACATGGCGTATTCGCCTCTGTGAAGAGTACTTCCACTTGTGGGTTTGAACACACCTAGCTTGTTATCCTGAGTGTCTTTGATCTTTAGGATAATGGAACGGCCTTCCATTTCTCCCATAAGTGACAATTTAACGTCGTTGGAGTTTAGATCTAGGTCCTTAATGTCATAAGGATCTGCATAAACGTTTAAAGAAGCAACAAAAAGTAATAATAAAAACCCTCTAACTTTCATCATCCGTTGAGGTTAGGCGTCGAGATCTTTTTTTTTACCTTGTATCTTAAGTTTTCTGCCTGCAAATATCTTACTTCTCTTCTTAAGGTTATTCCATTTCATTATATCTACAACGCTAACGTCATATTTCTGAGAGATAGACCAAAGGCTTTCTCCTCTTCTAACTACATGAGTTACGCCACCAGTTCTTTCTTTTTGGGCGATGCTTTCTGGAGTACAGTTAAGTTTTAGCCTCTGTCCTGCAAGGATCTCATATCTTCTTACTGTTGGGTTACAATCTTTGATCTCAGATATCTTTACGTTAAATCTTTTTGATATGCCTTCTAGCGTGTCACCATATTTGACTTTATATGTCTTAGACTTAGCTACTTTTTTAGCTACTACTGTGTTGACAGCCTCATCTGTTGTCTCTTCTTCTTTTTGGATCTTTTCAGCCTTTGCAACGGTCGTTGTTTCACCTGCTGTGCAATTTATGACCAGCTTTTGGCCTATCTTAACGTTGTTGTCCTTCATCTTGCTGTTACAGCTTCTGATCTGGGCCATTGTGGTGCTGTTCTTAGCGGCTATTCTGGATAAGCTGTCGCCTTTTGCTACCTTATAGACGATCATCTTGGCCGCTTCATCTGTGGACTCTTGAGTTGTGACAGCGTTATTGGTGGTATTTAAAGCTACAGTAGCTGCAGTTGCCTCTGTCTTGGTTGCTCTGGATGATACTGCTACAGCGCCTCTCCTGTACATGGAGACATCTTCTGCTACCATTACAGCGTCTTTGCTAGGTCCGTTGTACTGGAACCCGTATAGCTTTGGATTTTCTGCTATTATTGCTGCTGCTATGTATTTAGGGACGTAGTTCATGGTTTCATCTGGAAGGGCATTCTTAGCCGCAAGTTCCCAGAAATTCCTTTCCCTGTGCTTGATTATGGCGTTCCTTATTCTGCCTTCACCGGCGTTGTAAGAGGCTATTGCCAGGTACCATGAACCATATATGTTGTATAAGTCCCTTAGATAGGCGGCCGCCGCTGCGGTAGCCCTGTAAGGGTTAAGTCTTTCATCGTTTTTCTTTGTTACCTGAAGGCCATATAGGCGGGCAGTGCCTTTCATGAACTGCCACATACCCTTTGCGCCAGCCTTGGAATGGGCTCTTTGTACGAACGCACTCTCTATAAGGGCCAGGTAGAACAGGTCTTCTGGAACATCATAGCTGATAAGGATGTTCTTCATATTGGTCTCAAACTCTTCTGAACGGGACAGCGCCCTCTGGTACCATTCTGGGTTATCCACAGTGAAGTACTTGATCCATTTTTTAACTGATTCGTTGATAACGCGTGGGATCTTGGTAGCGACCTTTTTCCCACTGCTTGTAGATGCGGATTCTGCCGGTGTGCCTTCATCAAGGTCGGTCTGCTGGATCAGTTCCTCTATACTGTTTGCATCCAGGTTCGCCCTTGCGTATGTGCGTCCGTTCTTTACTCCTTTGCTTTTCCCGCTGGAGCAAGAAGCGGCAAATAAAAGCGATGTAACTAGTCCAATTGTTAGTAGTATGTTTGTTTTTGTCATAGTGGGCAAAGTATAATATGCAAGTGACGAATATGGCAATGCAAAAATACACGCAGAATAATAGTTATTGACATATATGCCCATGCTAAGTAAAACCAGTGCCGTCATATGGATCGCGGGGTGGAGCAGTCTGGTAGCTCGTCGGGCTCATAACCCGAAGGTCACAGGTTCAAATCCTGTCCCCGCTACCAACTTCTAGCAAGGCTTTCAGGGTTTCTTAAAAAATCAAAAATCACTGTTTGGGTTAATTTTGGACAACTCGCTTAAATGCGACCACGTTATCCTTAGTTTTTTCAGGGATGTTCATTCCATAATCTACGATGTTTGTTGTTTTCAATACATGGTCTGGATCAAGGTGTGCATACTTCATTGTAGTTTTTATGTCCTGGTGTCCTAAAAGTGATTTTAAGACGTAGGGTTCGCCATTACTCATTACATAATGGCTTGCAAATGTATGTCTCATATCATGAATACGAATCCTTTTAACACCTGCTTCTTTAACATCCCTTTCAAAGTTTCTGCTTCTAAGATTGTTTGGATCTAAAAAATGTCCTACCTGATTTGAGAACACGAACTCCGATTTTGGTTTGTTACACTTTAGTTCTCTTAGTTCATGAATCAATGCATCAGGGATGCCAACAAACCTTGTTCTACGCCCCTTGGTTGTGTCTTTGATGTCTTTTGCAATAGGATCATAGGTTCTACTTACCGTTATAATTTTTTGTTCTAAATCAACACAATCCCACTTTAAAGAAATTATCTCACCAAGGCGCATCCCTGTATGGAGGGCAGTCAGATAAAACACATAAAATGTTTTATCTTTGGTGTATTTATTCTTTGCGAATCTTAAAAATTGTAAAGCATCGTTTTTATCCCAGTAGCTATAACCATTCTCGTCAATCCTAAACTTAGAAATACCAAGAGCTGGACTTCTTAGTAAATAATTCTTTTTTAATCCGTAGTTAAAGAGTGTTTTTATTAGCGTGATAATGTTGTTTATGCTTTTATCACTAAGGCGAGCTTCTTTTTTAAGAGCAGTAACAATGTGTTCTACTTGTGAGTTTGAGACATGGTGACATTTAATGTTTCCGATATGAGGTCCAATATAGTCTCTAAATATCTGATAATCTCTCACAATAGAAGTTGAAGCTTTTTTTATTTGTGCGTGATTTTCCATCCATATTTCAAACAACTCTTTCACTGTATGTTCTTCAATCTTGCTAGGTAGATATTTTAATGTTTCTTGTTCAATCTTTTGTTGTGTTATCCAACGTTCAGCATCGGTTTTTCTACCAAAAGCAGCACAAGCACCGTTATACCTAGCTCTGTATCTTTTTCCTCTTTTATCAATAGCCACAACAACTACCTCCATCGGATAGCTGTCTATCTACTGTTTCTCCACCACCTGTTATTTGAGTTTCAAAGAGCGTTTGTTGTCTTTTGCTTACCTTATCTACCTCTACCATTTTAATATCGTCTAATCTAGGTATAAGTAAGAGTAAAAGTAAAAGTAAAAGTAAAAGACTAAGAAGAAGAAAGAGTTCTTTTAAGGGTGAAAGAAAAAGACTACGACGAAGTCCGAGCCAAGATTTAGGTTCGGGCTTAAATAGAAAAAACAAATAAATGTTAGAAGGGAAGATCACTTCTCGTCATCTCCCTAGAAAAGCCTTCTATGTAATCTACGACAGAATATTTTTGGAATTGAGGTAGTATTCGGTTTTTTATACTAACGCTTACAGTTCTTACATTAAGTTTAAGAACTTTTCCTTTAAAAAACTCCGGTGATATTTCATCTCCAACATCAACATGCCGACCCAAAACCCTTTCATAATCCCTCAAAAAGTCCCAGCTTCTACTAGTTTTTCTCTTATACCAGTTATAGAACCTTTTTATTATGACTCCGTTTAATGCTGTATCAGGTGCTTGTATGATGAAAGAAAGACACAGCTTTTCTCCTCCCTTATAAGTAAATAACTCACAGTCTCCTAATGAACCCTCATAACATCCCTCAGGGATTAAAGGAGGGATTTCTTCTGTTACTACTGCCTTTGGCATTTTTACCTTACAATGGACGTCCATAATCCTTATCCACCAATACATCGTGTTTGGTTGTTTTTAGCCACTCAACAAGATCATCTTGATCAAACTTAATTAGATGACCAATTTTACAAAAAGGAATTTTTCTCCTAAAAACAGCGTTTCTAATCCATGATTTTTTTACACGTAGAAAAGCACATGTCTCGTCTAAGTTTAATAGTTTCATAATGTCCTCCTTTTACAGTTTGTTGCTTCTTATTTTGAGGGTAGAGGAAAACCGTATTAGATTTCAATAACTTTTTTGGCCTTTTATTGAGGATTTCAATAGAAGTGTTTTTAAAGAGACCTTGTTTTGATGATAGTCGTTAATTATTAGGTA
>JBAXXF010000068.1:0-7021 GCA_037128035.1 bacterium
GCATCAGGGAAAACTGTTATTGCACAGCTGTGTATTTTAAAAGCGAAGTAAGCTGTATATTGTGCACCATCAAAAGCTATCCTTGATGAAAAGACAGGCGAATGGAAATTATATGGAGTTAAGAGGTTCATAACAAATGGTTGCGCGGATATATCTCTTGTACTTGCAAGAAGTGAGGCAGGTTCAAAGGATGGGCGCGGACTGTCCATGTTCCTTATAGAAAAGGACGAAACAGTTCAGATAAGAAGAATAGAGAACAAGCACGGGATACACGGCTCCCCAACATGCGAAATGCAATTCAACGGGACAAAGGCCCTTTTGATAGGAAAGAGGAAAATGGGTCTGATCCGTTATGTTATGGCGCTGATGAATGGAGCAAGACTTTCTGTTTCAGCACAAGGCATAGGAATAGCAGAAGCTGCATACAGAGAAGCGTTAAAATATGCAAAAGAGAGAGTTCAGTTCGGGAGTCCGATAATAGATTTCCCTGCAGTATACGACATGCTTACATGGATGAAGGTACAGGTAGAAGGCGGAAGAGCTCTTATTTATGAGACCTGCAAGTACGTCGATCTAAAGAAAGTCTATACAGCTCTTAGTGAGCACGAGCCTGATAATAAGGAATATAAAGAACTTGCAAAGAAATATTCAACATTGGCAGCTTTGTTGACCCCACTTTCAAAAGCTTACAACACAGAGATGTCGAACCGTGTGACCTACGATGCTGTTCAGATACATGCAGGTACTGGTTTTATGAAAGAGTTCCCTGTAGAAAGATTGTCTAGGGACGCAAGGATCACTAATATCTATGAAGGTACAACACAGCTTCAGGTAATAGCAGCCATAGGAAGTGTCTTGAATGGGACGTATGAGGAACTCTTAAAGGAGCTCTTTGACAAAGTAGAATTTCCAACAGAACTTCATAATACGAAAGAAACGTTGACCTCAATAAGGAGCATGCTTAATAAGTGTGTTGCCACGGTAGCGGAAGTTAATGACAAGGAATTCATGAGCTATTATGCAAGGAATATAGTCGATATGGCAGCAGATCTCTTTATAGGCTATAGGTTGCTTGAGTTTGGTGCGCATAATGAGCACAAGCGTGAGGTCGCAAAACTTTTCATAGAAAAGGCTTTTGCTAATTCACTAAAACTTTCTGAGCCTCTCATGAGAAGACAGACAACAGCTATGAACAACAGAGACGTTATATTGGAGATACAGTAAATAAATATCCTGGAGGTTTTAAATGCCATACATTTCAAACGAGCTAAGGAATAAAGTCGATAAAAGGATAAAGGACCTTGCTTCTGTGGTTAAAGAATGCGGCAAAGAGAACAGAGCAGGGGTCTTGAATTACTCCATAAGTACATTATTGAAAGAGCTATATGAACTTAGATATTCAGAGGTCAATGAGGCGGTCGGGATGCTTGAATGCACAAAGCAGGAATATTATAGAAGGGTCGCCGCTCCCTACGAAGATATAAAGATCAAAGAGAACGGCGACGTATATTAATTAAAACTATTTACCAATATTACTTACAAAAGGTATCTTTATAAGGCCGTTAGCTTCATCGCTTACGCACCAGCTTCCGCCTGCATCGCTAACCCATGACCCGTTCTTGTCTATAGATATTGTGCTGCTCCCTTTACCCATGTCTGGGTCAGAAGGATCTTCTTCAGAGTCAAAATAGCGCCAATCTATTACTACTTCAGCTGTGTTGCCTTTCTTAGTAGCTGAGAACTCAGGAATCTTAGATTTTGTGTATCTTCCTGCAAACGCGGTAGGTTTTTCTGTATAATGGCTGTTATAACCATTTATATATTTTTGTGTTTCTTTAAGATCTACGTCTATTTCCCCAGTAGGGCTTACTACATATTTTAACCTAAAAATATACCTACCATAGTGTCCCATGATACTTCCAGCAGATAGCTGATAATATGCGTATCTATCATCTACGCCTGCAGGCTTTGTATCAGCGGTCTTCTTCTTTCCTGTTGGGTCTGTTTTTACAACTTTTACACATGACTTCTTTTGCGGTGTTCTTGGTGTTACCGCAATTCCTCGTTTTGCCGCGGTCTGTTGCGCGGATGCCGTAGTCGAAAGGATCAGTGCTAGTCCGATAACTGATAAAATAGCTTTCATATGAACCCCCTTAAAGTTATTGCGCTGTAACAAAAGGTATCTTCTTAAGACCTTGGTTGCTCTCTGGAACAAGCCAACTGTTTGCCTCATGATCTACCCAAGAACCTGTTTTATCTATCTTGATGGTACTGGTCCCGCTATCGGTATCTGGACCAAAAGGATCATGAGCTTCATTGTCATAATAGCGCCAGTCTATAGTTACTGTGGTCACATCTGCAGAGGACGAAGTAGAAA
The DNA here is from genome assembly GCA_037128035.1 of bacterium. Taxonomy (GTDB): domain Bacteria; phylum Bdellovibrionota; class JAFGOL01; order JAFGOL01; family JAFGOL01; genus JAPLFT01. The sequence goes on from JBAXXF010000068.1 coordinate 2,378, forward strand.
ATTCAGGTATCTTAGACTTGGTGTACCTTCCTGCAAAGGCGGTTGGGCACTTTGTGAATTCACCATTATACCCATTTATAACTTTTTGTGTTTCTGTAAGATTAACGTTTACCTGTCCGCTAGGGGTAACTGTATATTCTAATCTAAAGACGTATTTCCCATAATTTCTTACCATGCTCCCAGCGGCTAAGCGAAAATATGCGTATTTAACTTGGCCTTCTGCTGGCGCTACGCTTGCATCGGTAGCATCAGAAGACATGATCGTGTTCTCACTTGTAGGTGCGACATTATATTTGTTCGCAAACAAGGAAAAGCTCAGGGTAAGCCCCGTTAATAATAGAAGATATTTTGTAAACATAGGAACCTCCGTTTGGCTGGGCATTGTATAAAACCCCAGGCCATAAATCAACCTATTTTTACTCTATGCCATACTTTTCAAGCCGATATCGCATGGATCTAAAGGTTATTCCTAGTATTTTTGCGGCATGTTTCTTAACCCCTCCGGTCTTTTTGAGGGCTTTTTGTATTAGATCTTTCTCAAAATCCCCAACGATCTTCTCCAGTTCTATGCCGTTGTCTGGTATTTCCCTGAACTGAGGTAAATTTGCCTGAAAGGATGCGCTTCCAACTGATTTATATATATCTACTATATGTGGTGGGAGGTCTTGGAGCTTTATGACCTTACTGTTACATAGTGCCACAGCCCTTTCTATTACGTTCTCAAGTTCTCTTACGTTACCAGGATAGTTATATTTTCTTAAAGCTACTGTGGCTTCCTCTGTCACATTGTGTATTTCTTTGTTCAATTTTTTTGAGTATTTTTCTACAAAGAAATTTGAAAGCATTGTTACATCATCGCCACGGTCCCTTAATGCAGGTGCATGGATCTGGATGACGTTGAGTCTGTAGTAGAGGTCTTCCCTAAAAGTCCCTCTTTTGACCATCTCTTGGAGTTCTTTGTTAGTTGCACAGATCAAACGGACATTAATATTTATGTCGTAATTCTCGCCGACCCTTCTTATTGTACGTTCCTGTATTGCCCTTAATAGCTTTACCTGAAGATGTATGGGCAACTCTCCAACTTCATCCAAGAATATCGTTCCATTATTTGCAGTCTCAAAAAGACCTACTTTATCGGCGATAGCCCCGGTAAATGATCCTTTCTTGTGCCCGAACATTTCACTTTCTATTAGGTTCTCTGGTATCGCGCCACAATTGACAGTAACAAAAGGTCTGTTCTTAAGAGGACCGTTGGTATGTATAGCTTTTGCTATTAACTCTTTTCCTGTTCCGCTTTCACCTGTTACTAAAATATTGCTGGTGGTCTGAGAGACTATCTTTATCATCTCGTACATCATTAACATAGGAGCTGAAGAACCTATCATCTCACAGTAAGAGTATCTTTCTCCAAGCTGGGATTTAAGCATTAAGTTCTCATAAGAGAGCTTTCTTTTCTCCACCGCCTTTTTGGCAGTTATAAGTAGGGTGTCTATCTTAAATGGTTTTGCTATAAAATCGTAAGCGCCTTTCTTAATGACATCTATGGCTATTTCCGTCGACCCAAAGGCAGTTATAACTATGACCTCTATCGTTGGGTCCATTTTTTTCAAAGTTATAAGGGCCTCTATGCCTGACATCTGTGGCATTTGAATGTCCAGAAAGACAACATCAAAGCGTTCTTTTTCAAGTAGCTTTATTGCCTCAAAAGCAGAGCCTGTCGTCTGAACATAATAGCCTTCCTTTGTAAGGAGAAGCTCAAGGAACTCCCTTATGCTCTGTTCATCATCAACCACGAGTATTTTGTTCTTTTGTTCAACAGACATTAATTAGCTCCTGTGTTTGTGCTCTTGTGGAATGTCATTTCAAAGGTCGTTCCTTTCTTGTTCTGTTTGACGCCTATCTCTCCACCGTGTGCCAATATTATATTCTTTACGATAGCCAGACCGAGCCCTGTCCCTTTTTCTTTTGTAGTGAAGAACGGTTCATATATCCTGTTCTTTATATCTTCCGGTATGCCTGCACCATTGTCAGAAATGCTTATTGTTATATTATCGCCCGTGCTTGTGACACTGCATCTTATACTACCATCCGTTTGGCTGGCTTGGACAGCGTTCATCATCACATTATCAAATGCTTGAGAAAGCCTATAAAAATCCCCAAATATGACAGGGGATGGCTCTTCATCAAGTAGGCTGATCTCCATTTTTAAGTTCTTATCCACGAACTCTTTATTGACCCTGATATTGTCGCAGGTATTCTGCACGATCGCATTAAGGTTTATCTCTTCGTTCTTCCTTTTTTCCGAACCTGAATATATCAGGAACTCTTCAACAAGGTTTGTCAGCCTGGATGATTCTCTATCTATTATGCTCAGCAGCTTATCCTTTTGTCCTTGGTCGCTCAGGATGTCCTTGTCCATTCTTATAAGTTCAGATACTCCTGCTATGGACGAGACAGGGTTCTTTATTTCGTGTGCCAGGACAGAAGTTATGGTGTTGATCAATTTTAATTTGTCTATCTTTTCATCGTTACTGATGTCTTTTGCAATAAGAGTTACACCATGGGGCGTCTCTACCCTATATATGAATAAATTAACATCACCCTTAAGGTCTATTTTATGAGGTTCTTTACTCCCAGCTTCTAAAAGTTCATCCAGCATTGAAGAGATGTTGTCCTTACTCTGGAATATCTTTTCAGCTGTCTTGTTTATCGAACTTATAAAACCTCTCTTGTTTATGTTTATTATCCCTAGTTCAAGATTCTCGACCAAAAGTCTACTTAGTCTATTAAGCTCCTTTATATCAGAGCTAACTTTGGTAGTTTTCCCTATAAAGTATCTTGTTATAAGAGCAAAAAGGACGATGACAGCAGAAATGGTCACAGCATAGTTAAAATTGGTCAAAGGCTTTTTTGTGAATATGTATCCAGTAAGAACGACAGCTACGGATATAAATGTAGATAATAGTGCTCCTCTGGTCTTGAACGTTATGGTAGTGAAAAAGATATAAATAGGCAGAAGAAGTATAAATGGTGAGTTGTTGTAGCCAGTAAGAAAGACCAATGTCACAACATAGGTGCTATCAAAGAGGGCTAATCCAAGGTTCATGAGAAGTGACTTGAACTCTTTTTCAACGGCCTTAAAGGCAAACACGCAGGATAGTAGTGCTGAAATATTTATTATAGTCAGTATGTTGAATTGGTCTTGGTCCATTGTAGCGCAATAGACAAACGAATAAAAGACGAGGAACAACTGGATCGCGATTATTACCATAATGCGACCAAATATCATGTTGTTCATATATCTTTTATCAGCCGATATAAACATTTGCTTCTCTCTCTATTTGATCTTGCTAAGTATCGTAAAGATCGGAACAAAGAAACTGGTCAACAATGCACCAATAAGTATTCCTCCAAGTATCAAAATTACAGGCTCTATTACAGATGAAAAGATGCTACTGAGCTTTTTGATCTCTTCTCCAAGGTAAGTTATCATCTCATCAAGCATATCTGGAAGAGAACCCATTATTTCCCCTATGCTGAACACTTGCACTATCATTGGTCGGAACAGTCCACTTCTTACAAGGAAAGGTGTTATAGGCTCGTGCTTTTCTGCTGCTTCCTTGGCTTTTAATAACCATTCCTCAAACACATGGTTCTCTATCTTTTCTGAGGCTAATTCCAGCGCCCTAGGTACAGAGAGCCCTGCTTTAAGTGCAATGTTCATAGCTAGCACTGTTCTTAATGTGTAGACCTCTTTGAAAAAATAAGAAAGCCAAGGGGTCCTAAGAAGGAACCCATCAAGACTTAATTTAATTATCTTACTTTTTAGCAGTAAATATACGCCGAGTACACCGCCTGCAAGAAGGAACATAACAAAGAATATGTTCTCTCTTATGATGCTTCCAAGGGTGGTTAGCGTAAGAAGCGTTAAAGGTAGCGGCTGATTATAAGTTCTATATATGTGTACGAACACAGGGGCTATCCCTACGACGGTTATCGCAAAGGCCGCTACTATTATTGCTATTATGCCAAGAGGATACAGTACGGTTTTTTTGACCGTCTTCTTTATTTCTTGTTCCTTTTTAAAGTATTCAAGCCACTCATTCAGGACATATTCAAGGTTACCTCTCAGCTCACCAGATGCGGCAAGGTTCAAGAACAAATTATCAAAATATTTTGGGAATCTCGTTAATGCCTGGGAGAATGTCATACCACTTTCCATATAATTCCTAAGAGAAGAGGAAAAATCCCTCATTACATCGGTGGTACCTTCCGATTTAAGTACTTCCAATGCTTGTGTTATGGTAAGACCCGTTTTGAACATAACCAGTAGTTCCTTAACAAAGAACATTTTGTCATCGTTAGAGAACTTTCCGTTTATTTTTCCTTCTTTAATGTATTGAACGGCCTTTCTTTTTGCAGGCATTTCTTTTATTTTTATGGGACGTATTTTTTGGGTACGCAGTTTTATCCTTAAGTCAGTCTCTGTGTCTGCAAAAATCTCTCCCTTGATCTTTTCCCCTTCCCTGGAAATTCCTTCATAATTAAAATCAGGCATGTTTATTCACCTTTATAAGTTTTCGTTTAGGACTTCTTTATTAACTTTTACGTTAGGCCTATTGCTTTTACGTTGCTGTTCCGCAT
>JBAXXF010000069.1:0-6938 GCA_037128035.1 bacterium
GCTATAATGATATCGGTGGTTATGGCGCGTTTTATTAATACAACTTTGGTACTGTTGTTCCTTTTCACATGTTCTGCATTCGCCGAGCAAAGGGAGTTGTATACCACTTCAAGTTACATCGCCCGCGGCAAGGCAATGGTCGCCGACGTGGACGATTACAACGTCATGTTCGTTAACCCTGCCGGAATGCCTTTGATAAAAACACCTATCCTTGATTTTGAGTTCATTCTGGAAGGATCCAACAATATTTCTCAGAACCTTACAGCCTTATTTGGAACGACCAGCGACAAATATTGGAAGATAACAGATCCTGCAAAACTTGCCGCTCTAAATGGACAGAACACCCGGGCAAGAATTGGATTCTTGGCGGCCTATGTTTCTGACTTCATCTCTTTTGCTTTCATCACCAACGGCGTTATGGACGATGCTATAAACACCTCTACAGGAACTCCAAAAGACACCGTGTTCTCTGCAGTAGACATAGCTTTCCAATCCAGTATCGCCAAAAGTTTTTTTGAGGATAAGAGATTTAGGATAGGAGCTACAGGAAAAGCCGTTTACAGAGGCAACAGGTTCGGAACACTTAGTTTTGCCCAGCTTAGTTCAGAAGGTATAAAGCCATATCAGAACAAGTTCGCCAGTGAAGGCTTGGCCTTCTCCATGGACCTAGGAACGCAGTACACCGTCCATTACTCAGAGTCAGAGTTAAGTTTTGGTCTGGCTGCTTTGGACCTTTGTACTCCGTTTGGCATACAAACAAAGTTCTTGAACGACGGTAACCCAACTAGACCTCAGATACTGCCAGCAAGAGTAGATGTAGGGATAGGATATAAGGTCCCAGATATATTCTACGGTATAACATTGAGGACTAATCTTGATATCATAAAATCAGCGACTAAAATGGAGTCCAGCTTTAAGGATATGCTCCATATGGGCGTAGAGTTCAAGTTCCCTCAGTTCCTTAGTTTAAGAGCTGGATTGAACCAGTTGTATTGGACAGCAGGCGTTGGTGTAACGTATTGGATACTTGATGCTAGCTTTGCGACCTACAGTGAGAACACCGGTATTTACGATCAAGCCCGCACTCCTGCGGACAGAAGATATGTCTTCCAGTTTGGCTTCTATTTCTAAGCGCTCTCAGCGGGCCTTTCAAGACAACTAATTATAAGAAATTCACAATTTTTAGGCAATGTACTTATTACTTGTAGAGAGCTTGCCGAATATGCTATAACCCGCCCATGTTTAAGTCAAAGGGTCCGCTTTACTTATTACTACTGCTAATACTGATATCATCTAACTTGCGCGCGCAAGAAATAGACGAAACTACGCCAACTGACCCAAATGAAGTAAAATTCCTAGGACAAAATATTTTTGATGAACACCCTTACGGTATCTTTACCGGCGTAAGTGTTAAAACAAAGGACGGCATAATAACAAGGTTTGCCACTATATACACCAATCATGAGGCGATATTAGATAAGATAGAAAAAGAGCATGGCCCAGCTACAGAAGGTGTCTGGATAGGTGAAATAGAAACAGAGAATTCCAAGTTCCTACAAATGACAGAAAGTGCTGGCCTAAGAACAAGACGAATGGACCTATTTAAAGATGCTTCTGCAGAAAAACTGTATACACTTTTGTCGTCTAATCCAGAGACCGAACGTTTTGTCTCTAACGATACCAAACGCGTAAAGTTCGATGAAACCGTTGAATATAAAAGTTTTAAACCATCTAGCTCAGTACTTGAAAAGGTCAGACATGACCTAGCTAAGATCTTTGAAGCAGTCTCTGCGTATATAAAGACTTTTGATGAAAATGAGGGAGCAAGAATAACAGGGACCATAACAGACAGTGATGCCAAAATGGAAAGAAGCCTCTTCGTCACCGTTAAATTTGCACTAACAGCTCAGTTCTCCACAGCTATTACAAGGCCTGATATCTATATGCTTGCATCCGGATTCTCTATCAGGGACTTTAGTATGTTATGCACTCTTATGCAGAGGGTTGCGATCGGAGATACCCCACCTACGATAGTGGAATGGGACATGCTTTATCACATCTATAAAGGTGCCACCGGCAAATATTACGAGATCTCGCTTCCAGAGAGCAGTGAGATAAAAGCCGAGTTATATACTGATGGTGAAACGATACTAGATGTTCATGATGAGGCGTATGTATATGAATCAGCATCCAAACTTTTTGTAAAAGCAGGCGCAAAAAATAATAAAAGATATGAGCGAACAAATGAGGAGACCTTTGAATTTAAGGAAGTTCCCGGGTATCAAGCCAGTACTACAACAAGCACTCAACAAGGGGCTTACGATAGGGACGTATTTTCTGGGAGGTATAGATCTTCTAGGGAAAGACTTGATGAACAACTTGAGAACGGGGCTATAAAAGGCAAAAGGATACTAATTTTACATGATGATACAGATCCCGGTGCAGTGGACCTTTGGGCAGAATATTTGAATGACCAAGGCGCAAATGCTATAGGTGTAGAGACTGTAGAAGACGCCAAAAGAGAGATAAACACAAAAGATTTTGATCTGATCTATTTAGATATTAACGTTGATAAAGATTATAAGGCAGGATTCAAGCTCTTGGACATTATTAGGGCAAAGAATAAAGAAGTCCCAGTTGTTGCAGTCACGGGCATAGAGTATCTGGACAACCAACTGTGGAACAAGGGATTCAGCGGATATTTGGGGCTCCCCATTGGAATGGATGAACTCCGCTACGGAACTGTGATCTATCTTGATGCCACTAATAGGTACTCAAAAACAAATCTCAGTAAAGATTATCCTATCAGCACAGCAAAGTTCAATGACCAAGGAACTTTCATATATAAGGGCAAGGGTTTATGGGAAAAGATCAACGACGTTAAAGCAGTGAATAAGGTTTACCTATATAACCACTATCTTGATAAATTCACAGAATTAGTAGGCTATATTCCAGAGCTGAAGCCTGATGTTAATTATGATCGCAGCATCTTTATACCGGACAACGATAAGCTTGCATCCACTACTTTACCAAAAGGTTTCACACTAGCTGGCAAAAAGATACTTATGGTGGATGACCAATGGTTATATGCTCGAGAACAGGATGCCCAACGTTTGAGAGGTATAGGTGCTACCGTTGACGTTGCCACCGACAAGACAAAGACCATGGAACTACTAAAAAATAATAATTATGACTTTATCCTACTCGATCTCTGGATGCCACTGTCCAGCGAAGGGCTAGAGGTCCTGAAATATATTAGGAATAATAAAGCAAAGGACTTACCCGTAATATGTATCTCTGGAGCTAACGCAGTCACGTTTGGGACACTCTGGGAGCTAGGTTTTACTGGCTTTCTAGAGGCTAACAGCAGCAGGAATATAGAAGATATTAACAAGATGTTCAGTATTTGGTCCACTGCGCCAAACAAATTCCTTTTTCAAAAGTACGAGCCAAGTGCGACCACCAAATCCGATCTGGAAAAAAGTGGACTTAACCACGCCATAGGTAATGCGATGTACGCCTTGCTCAGCCAACGTGATGATTTCAGTGGCACAGATGCAAAAGAACTTATCAAGGATGTCTTGGCTTTTGAAGTTAAGTTCTTAAAGAGTTATCCCAAGCTAACAACACAATGGAATGCCTTCAAGTCTGAACGGTCGTTTGCAAGCTATAAGGACTTGATGCTTAGCTGGATCTTGTGCATGTACGACACTGAATTCCACGAGAATGCTCTTCTAAAGCCAATGAACTTCTACGAAGAAAGTTCTTTAAAGGATTATAAAGCAAACATAACTTCATTGGCTGGCATTAATGTCATTGTCGTTGACCCAAACGGTGATCAAGCAAGGCAGAACAAGGAGGCAAAACTCCTGAATGCTCTGAAACCTGATAAGGTAACTATTATTTACTCTGCAAAGGATATCGTTGATGACTTTGATGAAAGCAAGCCGAACATGATCATCTTACTGTCTGACAAGCTTGAACAAATAGCTAGTACAGCGATAGACATTTATTCGAGTGTTAAAAGAAAGAAAGGTTACTTCACGTTGGTCCATACGAACAACACAGATGAGTTTAGCAATATAGAAAAGCTGACCATGTCTTACCAGCTTTCAATAAGGGGATACTTTAAAGAAGAAACTTCACTAATAAAGATGGTAAGCAAGGCTTATAGGGACGGCCTCCTTGACAAAAAACTTGGACAGAAAAAAGCCACACTAAAAAGATTAAAGGTGCTTATAGCTGACGATGAGGTCCTTTGGTTTCAAAGAGAGATCTCTGAAGAATATGCTAAATTAGGCATTAAGGTATGGTTCGCTACTGGCTCTACAACTCAAAACGATGCTGAAGCCTTGTTAAGCGAAAACACTTTTAACTTTGTATCCATTGATGCATCACTGGAGACGGAGGAAGGTGATGGCACAGGTGGAATAGATCTAGCCAAGTGGATCAATGCTAATACTGCTATTACGGTAAAGCCCGCCATGGGTTTCCATTCTCTGGGTGGCAGCAATCATAGAGCTAACAACCGTATAGCCATAGAAGCTCTGGGTGCCGTTGACCTCTCTAGTATGGGTAGTTTTGATGATAAGTTCGAACCTCCTGCTAAATATCTTAAGGAACTGATAAAGAATGGAAAGATAACCCAAGTAACCAGTAAAGACTATTCTATCGAACAGATCATGGACGTAATTACAAGTATCAGAACGGCATATGGCACCGCAGAGGAAGTAAAAGCTGTAACAGATTATGTAACGGAAATAGTTAAGTACAATTCTGGCAAACTTAATGAAGAACATATAAACATGCTGTTCAACGTGGGCGTATACGACTTCATGAAGGATCTTTATTTACAAGCCCCAGAAGAGAACGCTGGTCTTAAATACTACTTGGGCCTTGTAAGCTCCATGGCTATAGCCGCCAAGCAGGAAGGGAGCGTGGCCTCTGCTGATATTACAGAAGAGGACCTAAAGAACGTTCAGGACACCTATAAGGAACTTAACATTTCTGCAACATCCATAACTCCAGAGCTGATGAAGAGCATACTATTAAGGTCGTACTACCAAACCCCACATCAAATACTAGTGAAGGAAATGGAGGACCTTATAACCAGTTCAAGTGTTGGTTACATTTTAGAGAACTTGGACATATATGTACCTGCGATCACCAATGAACAGGGATGCCTATTCGCTGAAGAAGTTATAAATGAAATCTCCAGCATGGTTGGCATATCACACCTAGGAGCAACAGATCGTATAAAGCTGGAACAAACTGTTGAGGCCGTACAACAGAAGAGGAAGGATATAGCATCTTTTGTTTGTAATAATGACGACGTAAACCACCTTGAACTATACACAAACTCTAAGAGTGCTGACTCAGACGTATTAGTAGACCTTGCTTTAGACAATATCCTTAGCAAAACAGAAAAAACTATTACAGCAAAAGACTTCTTAGCGTTAAATTCTGTTATAAACTTGATAAACGACCCTATCTATTATCCAGCAGGAAAATATAAAGGACAGACAGAGCTCTTGGACTATTTAAAAAAGATGTCAGTGTTTGAAAAGAGCCTTACCGGCACTGTGGACCTTGCTCACAACGGCATCGCAGACCTGGAAAAGTTCAAAGAGACCAGAGCTACCGCCAAAGAAATAAGAGCGATACTAAAATGATAAAACAGTTATATTTTTATGCAGCATTGTTTTTCCTTTCTATTATTGCTAACGCGCAAAATATAGACCATGCAGAAATAGATAAGATAGCAAACACATCACTTAAAGATTTTGTTACAGAAGGACAAAAGAAATTCGGCGTAAAGACAGCATCGGAGCTGAACGCTGTTCCTATACACCCCGATCTAAATGGGGTCGGATCAAAACTGGTGCCAGGCTTGGTAAAAGAGTTTAAAGCTGAAGGAAAAGAGTGGATAACAAAAGACCTGATGCTAAGTCCTTCCCCAAGGGATGGCATAATAAATGCAAAAATAGTCCATGCACTCAAGAGGAAAAACGGTGCCAGGCTTGGCAAAGAAGCATATATTCTACCAATGGATGGCAGCGGCAAAGTGTGGACCATGGTATTGGAAAAAGCACCCGGCATAAACATTAAACAGCTCTATGAGAAGCCAAAGAACTATTTTATAGCGCCAATATCCGAGATAATGGGCAAAGAATATACAGAACTTAAAGAAGCAGCAAGTGATTTTTCCAAGGCTGTCCTAAGAGAAAAAGAGACCATCAAAGAGATAGAAAAGATATTGAGTTCTGTTTTCAGTAGTAATCGGGACCTCCAGATAATGGTAGTGCCTTCTGTGAACGGTAGCATCAGCGAATGGAATGTAATAGATACTGAGGATTTTTCATATAGCAGTTACGCATCTGCGACAACTACGGACCGTCAATCCAAGTTCATAGTAACTAAGCTTAATAGCTTAGTTATAGACCTTAAGATGACGGCGTATCAAAAGGTGCAAAACATTGTGGACGCTGGGGTATCTTACGTTAACATAGATGAACTTTTAAATGTGCTCCCTAAATATATACAGACCATAACTAGTGAAAAAGGTTGTCTGATAGTAGAAGAAGCTATTGGAGACATCTCTTACTTTCAGTATTCCGGTCCCAGGTTAATTTATATCGCACAGTGTCTTGAAAAAAAGAAAAAGGAGATATCGTCTGGCTACAAAAATGATGACATAAACCGACTTGAACTCTACACCAGCTCCACAAACTTAGACCCAGAAGAACTGATAGACCTCACTTTGGATAGCATCTTTAGCAAGGGTGAGGAGTATTTTACAGATAAGGACTTCCTTACATTAAATTCCGTTATAAACTTGATCAACGATCCTGTCTATTATCCGTCGGGAAAATACAAAGGGCAGACAGAGTTCTTGGATTGTCTAGAGAAGATGTCATCACTCCAGAACTATGTAATTA
>JBAXXF010000070.1:0-6799 GCA_037128035.1 bacterium
GTCATCATGGGGAAGCGACACTAACTATCCTCTTTTTTCGATCGCTATGTCGAGTATAAAAAACAATAGTTCCGATGCAACAATGTTCATTTTTACTGGTGATATGTTAGTGCATTCATTTAGTTCCAAGTTTTATGCTCTCTACGGCAGTACAGACGAAGCAGCAATGAAAGCATTTGCAGATAAAACGGTAGCATTTTTAACACTGTATATACGTTCTTATTGTGAAAATGTTCCAATACTGTTTGCGTTAGGTAACAACGACAGTTATGCCGACTATCAACCAGAACCGAATGGTAGTTTTTTGGTAAATTCAGCAGAACATTTTTATACGAATTTTTTAAATAGTATTCCCGATCATCAAACATTTGTTAATACTTACGACGCTGGAGGTTACTATGTGATCGATCCTGTGGGGTCAAAGCTTGAGGTTGTTGTATTAAATACGGTTCTTTTTTCAGTTGACGCAGTTGGAGATGTCGATGCTGCTGCACAGGCAGAGTTGGATTGGTTTAGTGCTACAATGGCTAGTGCCAAAGCGTCAGGAAAAAAAGTTTGGATATTAATACACGTTCCTCCTGGAGCGAATATCCATAAGACAGCAACGTATGTTGACCAAAACGGTCATATCACAGAAGCTAAAATGATGTGGCAAACGACTTATCAGGAACGTTTTTTACAGATATTGTCGAGTTATTCGGATATTGTTACAATGATGCTTGCTGGTCATACTCACATGGACGAATACAAACTTCCTGACGGATTTTTAGAGATAACCCCTGCAATAAGTCCTATAGACGGTAATAATCCTGCTTTTAAGATATTCACGGTCTCGTCAGACGATTTCCAGCCCTCAAACTATGTTGCGTGGAATTATGACCTTGCATCAAAGCCTGCGCAGTTCACTAATTATTATACGTTCTCTGCTGCATATCCTGGGATAGGTACTCTTGATACTTTCCTTGCGCAACTTTATTCACTGTTTAGCTCGAATGCCGACGATAAAAGTCACTATGAGAACTATTATTTCTCTGGGCATTCCACTCCTATTACTGACGCCAATTGGCCGGTATTTTGGTGCGGCATTAAAATGATGACAGAGCAGGATATGATAAACTGCGTGAATACATATTAAAGATCTTGTTTTATCTACTGTCTGCCTGCGTTACTCAGTATGGATGACGGCACATCGCTTTCGCTAGATACTCTATAATTATCGGTGAACACCATGTTGGTTGGAGCATTGGGGTTGTAGGTGTTTGTGCATATGTCATAGAATGTTAGATTGTCACGAAGGTAATTGTTTTCAAAAACCTCGTCGCCACGGGGAACACAGCCGCCCATGTCAGCGCCGTAAGGTACTATGCCGGTTAACAGGCATAGTGTTTCAAAAGAAGAAGCTTTTAGGCATGGCCCAAAGTCTACATAGCCCAACGGATTATTGAGGGATACATTATTGATAAATGTATTAAAACGACTTCCTGCGTCCGTATAAAAGGTGTTGCCTCCTGCCCCAGCACGTTTATTCATAGCCACATTTCCTTCAAGGAGTTGGCCGTTACTAAAAGATGTTCCCTGAGCACCTAGGGAATAAATGGCACCACCATCCCACAATTTTTCAAGGAAATATTGTATCTTATTATTAAGGATCTGATTTCCCTGGGATGCTGACGGTGTATTAAAAATTCCCCACATGTTAGGAGTACCGCCAGGAACACCAACAAACCCGCCAGGGTCCAAAAGCCCCCATCCCCATCCGATAGCGATGCCGGACCATGGTACGTGATCTATTTCATTGTGTTCTACCAAACTTTGCGTCGTAAAACCTAGGTAAATGCCTGCCACGTCGTAATAATCCTGTCCGACATATTGTATCAAGTTATTCGCAATATGGTTCTCGCTTGTAAGTTGTGAAGAAGTAGTAGGGCGACTGTCATCGGAATTAATGCCACCGACCTTGATGGCCGACGACGAGATATCGTTAAAAGTGTTATTAACTATCTCGTTATTTTGGCTACCAGTGCCAAAATTCAGAGCGATGCCACCCAGGTGGGCGAACGTGTTGTTCAGAAAAGTTATGTGCTGTACGTAGGAGAGACTGACGTTACCAGGTGTCTCCGCATCATTTGGGTCGTGTCCTATGATATTGGCACTGTGGCCTGTCCCAGTCAGGTAAAAACTACTCTGGTCAGCAACGTAACCATTGGACGTGTTCGGTCCCAGCCATGTCGCATACTCGAAGTCCAAAGACTTAAAATCTATATAACTTACCGGCGTATTACTATCGCCTGTAACATCGACAAGTTTTTCAAGGACAGGGAGCTCCACATCCGCAGTTAGCATATCCTGCCCGTCCAGCGGGATATAATAAAGTGTCTGCGAGTAGGGGTCCAAATACCATTCTCCCTTTTCATCTAGGAACTCATATGCGTTCTCCAACCAGCTAAGAAGATGAAAGTTCCATGGTGTTGGAAATACATTTGCGTTGGTCCAACATGGGTCTTGCATTATAACATTGGCACCGCCGTCCACCCGCTCTACAGGGCAGCGCATCATCTTCCACTGCGTTGCTGTAATGGCCTCCACTAGTTCGGGATGATTCCAAGTTGGAGGTATCTGCGGGTCGGTCCCGAGAATATACAGGTAAGAATACCCGGTGCTTGTAGGAGTGTAATAGTTTGGATAATCCGGTGTACGTGCCCGCGTAGCGCGCGTACCGTTGACGTAGAGTTGCCTTGGCATGGTGTTCGTTGTAACTTGCGCTTTCCAAATATTCAGGCCGGCATCGTGAACTGTCCAGTTAGTGACCCGCTCAGCACCTAAGATGTACACGACCGCACCTGGGGCCGCCTGATAGACAACGTGGGCTCTGGCTGTTCCAGAATCAGCTGAGGTAAAGGTTATAGGGCTGGTCAGACGGTAGTTACCTTCCTTGATGTTCACATTTATCGTGATGGACCCACGGTCGCTGTTTGTTCGCAGGACGTCGCGGGCATGCTCAATGGTTAAAAAAGGATCTGACTCAGTGCCGGTGGCAGAATCGCTACCGTTTGTCGCTACCCAATAATTAATGTCGCTGGGGCCACAAGAACATGAAGGGAAAAAAGCTGGAAGAAATAACAGCAGTAGTGTTGGTATTAGTTTCTTATTCACTTACGGATTATATTATCATAACCGCATGAAGCATCAACAGTTTTAAATGCATCAGTGCGTGGTTAAGGCCTGGGCATGTTGCTTCAAATCCAGTCCTGGTCCCAATTTCTAATTAGTGGCTATACCAGGAAGATTTATCTTTTTCTTAAGATTTTTCTTTGTTTCAGTTTTCGTAAATTCCCTGACACAACGATAGCTGCATGTAGCAGCAGGAACTTCTATTTCGATAGTCGTGTATTGAGCTAGCTTTTTGCTCTTCTTATCTTGGAACGTCATATTATTTTTATCTTCTTCAGTTAGTGGTATTAATTTGTGAACACTGTACTGATACTTGTTAAGATGGTGCGTTGTGCCGTTTAAAAAAGATTTTGCAAATGCTTCCGTTTGATCACCGCCTTTGTCTTTCAGGCCATACCCAGTGGCGGTCCAATACAGCCCAGTATAGTCAGACTCCTCACTTTCTTGATAAGCTTCTTTTTTAAAGTCACCTACGCCTTTATTCCTAAAATTATCATATATTAAAGTTAACACGTCAGCTTCTGGTAGAGTCCAGTCACCTGTATTGCACGCATCTACTGCTTCTTGCCATGTGCCAGTTTTCTCTTCATCTGGCGGTGATACCTCTAAGTAGTAAGCTGTTTGAGTTGTGGAGTCCTCAGCTGTAATAGCCTTATACATAATGATACCTGACTCTGGGCCAATGCTGCCAATTTCATATGCAAAAGCCGGCGCTACGTTAATAAAGAAGAATAGTGCAGATAGTGTAATCAACTTATTCATAAAAACTCCGGCCCTTATTAAGGGAGCTTATTCATTCATTGAGTAGCTGCAAAAGTATTTCACCATAATAGCGTTCAAATTTGCACCAAATAATATGCAAGCAACAAATATGCCACGTGTTAACTAGTTAATATTGTGGGGTTTATTACTATGTACTGCTGCATAAATCCAAGACGATTGTCGGCTATCGGTACTGTCTCGTTTCCTGACGCTTGCAACTTATTGTAATTGATTGTCTTTTGTTAACAGTATCGCTTTTTATATAATATTATTGCTTAAAATTATATTATTTGATATAATGTGTCAATAGTACAACATATATCATTTGTGGCTAATAGGGCTGCTTATATAAACCGATAAGGACCATAGGAACTTGGTCCGTGTTTGAGTAATTGGGAGGGGCGCATGTTGATGAAAAAAATAATAAGTATAGCGTGCATATTTGTGGCGGCGTATCTGTTGTCGTCATGTACCCTACGTCTAAAATGTGGAAGTCAAGGCTGCGTTTCAGGCCAACCGATAGCAGAGTCCAGCGCTAAAGATATTACAGAATTTTCTATTTCCAGGGCTACAGGTGTAGTGTCTGCTGAAATAAATGAAGCTGGATCTCCAGTTCCGACTATCCTTCTTGTGCTTCCATATGGCACTAAAGTTACAAGTTTACAGCCTACTATAAGTATTACAGGTGCAAGCGTAAGCCCAGCCTCATTAAAAGCAACTAATTTTACAGAGCCAGTTACGTACACGGTAACTGCGGCAGATGGTTCAACAAAAGATTACAAAGTTTATGTAGCAGTGCCTCCATATCCAAAACAGACCTTGCTCGTTAAAGCGATGGGTGATGGTCTGAATGTTACTATGAACCCTAGTGGTGAGAATGGACAATGGGGTTGGAGCCACAACTTTGATATTAAACCATTAGAACTTAATGCTGAAGATAATATAACCGTCGTTATTGCTGGAATTAGCGATAAGGATTTTCCTACTGATAATGATGAGTCTGGTGGTATGAGCACAATGCTTTGGACAGCGAACTGGGCAGCAAATATGGTTAACTGGTGGCCTGACAATAGGGGCTTAATTAGTTCTCCTATCGTTGCAGAAGCTCCATTTAGCGGCCAGCTTAATTTGAAGGTCAATGCAGATAATATTTTAAATTATGTTGAATTAAGGTCGGCTCCCAGCGCAACAGTGCCATGGGATACCATTTTTAATCTGTCTTTAAGCAAATTTGAAGTATGGTCTGGTGCAACGCCATGTACGGTCGTAGATATTCCAGATGCAGAGCTAGCGGCAGCGATGAGAACTGCAATTGGCACATCAGGAGATATTTGTAGAGAAGACCTTGCTGCACTTACACGCTTATCCGCCTATACCCCAAGTGGAACCCATATAAGTGATTTGACTGGGTTGCATTATTGTACAAATCTAACATCCCTGGATCTTGGCAATAACAACAACACTTTAGCTGACATCAGCGAGTTATCTGGGCTAACAAAGTTAGAGACCCTGTACTTGTACACTAACAATATTACCGACATTAGCCCACTACAAAACATGACACACTTAACTCTGCTCAATATAGGTAACAACCGTATAACCGACCTTAGTCCACTAACAGAGTTGACAGGCTTAACAAATCTCGATGTTGGTTGTAACCCCAATCTATCCGACATCAGTCCATTAGCCGGATTGACTAATTTGACGGTACTCCATATGAACAGCAGCAATATAAGCGACATTAGCGCAGTCTCTAGGATGACTAACTTAACTGAGCTTTGGATGGATTATAACAATATAGGCTTCATAAACGCTCTTATGACTAACTTTTATAACAGTGGCTTGATAGGGGCAGAAGTAAAAATAAATAACAACCCTTTAAGTGCAGAGGCATATGCGAACGCGAATACTCTGCTCAACGGCGGAGTTAATATAACTTGGTAGTAGTAGCAGATCGACTGGATCTTACAGAAAGAACATATCGTTTCCACCATCTCTGGACCTGAATGGTTCTGGTGGAATTATATAGTGTTCCGGTGTTAAGTTCTGAGCAAGATGTCCGATGACATAGTTATCGGGTTTTATTAATTCCAGTGCCTGTTTTGATGCTATCAGGGCCAGCATGTTTACCTCTTTTATCTCGAATTTCTTTACTACAGCGGCTATAGTGTTGCCAGAGGCTACCCATCCGTCGACTATCAGAGGTCGTTTAAAGTGAGGGATGTTCTTGTAAGTCATTTCTATGCTGAGGTCTTTTTGTCTTATTGCGGAGACAAAGCCTACCTGTTTATTTGTGAGCTGGTATAACGTTATGCCTATAGGTAAAGCGGCCCTCAAGATCGTTATGATCACGTCAAAATCTAAATTATTGAACTTATCTGTGTCTTTGTAGGCGGATATAGTGAAATCGCTCATGGCCTTGTACAGATCTGGTCCTTTTATGCTGTTATCTAGGCATTTCATGGCGGAATCGTTATTAAGAACTATTTTCATAGTAATTTGCCCTCCCGAAAGCCATTATTACCAGGCTTAGGGAGATAATCCAACCCTAAATTCAGCGGATACAGGCCTAAGTCTTTTTTTCTTGCATTCTATAGCCGGTTTTAGTATAAATACCTGCCCAGTACAAAGGCTGGTGTGTGGTTTAAGCAATAGAGGTGTTAATATGAGCAGAAAATGTGATGTATGCGGAAAGGGAACACAAAGAGGACATAACGTTAGTCACTCTAACATTAAGACTCCTGCATTGTGGTTACCTAACCTACAGAAAGTTAAAGCAAAAATAGACGGTGCTATCAAAAGAATTAATGTATGCACTCGTTGTATCCGTTCCGGCAAAGTAGAAAAATCGGCTTAAATATATTTC
>JBAXXF010000071.1:0-6766 GCA_037128035.1 bacterium
TAAAGTACAGGGATGAATTTAGGGCTGGGGCAGGAAAGGCGGCAACAAAACCTGCGACGGTAAAGAAACCTACAAAGGCCAAAGTAAAAAAATAAGCTCCGAGGGCTGAAAATGTTATCAAAAAGCAGAGACCTTCTTTTAAGACTTGAACGAAAGCTCTTCGTCTTTGAAGAATGGGCATTGGTCGCCGGCTTAGTAATAATGATAGTGGCAGGAACTATGCAGGTGGTATTAAGGAATTTCTTTAATACAGGTGTAGAATGGGCAGATATATTAGTAAGGTCCCTTGTGCTATGGGTGGGTTTCCTTGGTGCAAGTTTAGCGACCAGAAAGGCAAAACATATAAACATAGAGATCGTTTCAAAGATCATAACGAACCCAACACTAGCCAAGATAAGATTAAGGACCGTGCTTGCGATATCCCTTGCACTGACCATTACTCTGTTGAAGATAGCTATAGACTACACGATCATAGAAGCTGGTAATAATATGTATGCATTTTTGAGGATACCTACATGGATGGTCTTCATTATAGTACCTATATCACTCTTCCTTATCGCTTTAAGACTACTTATAGAATTGCTCTTGGGCGAGCCAATTGAAAAAGAAGTACTGTCTAATAACGAGGTCATACCACAATGACCATCTTATTGATCATAGGCATCATAATAGCGGCATTCATAGGCGTACCCTTGTTCCTTATCTTGGGCAGCGCCACTATACTTGGATATTTTCTGGCCGGAGAACAACTGGCTGGTCTCTTCATAGAAGTTTATAAGATAGCTACCACACCAATATTCATGGCGATACCGCTATTCATCTTTGCTGGGTACACAATGGCGGAAAGCAAGACGCCTCAGCGTCTTGTTGATCTTAGTCGCGCACTTATAGGCTGGTTGCCTGGTGGTATAGCTGTTGTTGCACTTATTACCTGTGCTTTCTTTACAGCGTTCACTGGAGCTTCTGGTGTAACTATTATCGCTATGGGTGGATTGCTATACCCTATCCTATTAAAGGAAAAATACAGCGAGGATTTTACGCTTGGTATATTGACCACAACTGGAAGCCTTGGTCTATTATTCCCTCCAAGTTTGCCTTTGATACTGTACGCTGTAATAGCTGGCAATGCATACTCCTCCATCAACGGAGACCCAGGTGTAACAGTTGATAAATTGTTCCTTGCCGCGTTGTTACCTGGAATAATCCTGGTTGTTGCTTTGTCCATATATTCTATCTTCATCGGTAATAAGATAAAAGTTAACAAAACACCTTTCAACTGGGGCAGACTATGGACAGCCTTAAAGGAAGCAAAGTATGAACTGCCTCTTCCTGTAATAGTAATAGTTGGTATCTATGGCGGGTTCTTTACTGCAAGTGAGGCGGCTGCGGTCTCAGCAATATACGTTCTGATAGTTGAGTTCTTTATATACAGGGATATCTCAATTAAAAAGGACCTGGTGAGGGTAATAAAGGAAAGTAGTGTTCTTGCCGGCGGCCTGATGGTCATAATCGGTATGGCGATGGCATTCACCAATTACCTTGTAGAAAGAGAAGTTCCCTTCATGCTGGTCAATATAATGAAGGCTCATATAACCAGTCAGACGACTTTCTTAATGGTGCTTAACGTACTACTTATAGTGATCTGCATGATAGACAATTTTTCTGCCATCCTTGTTGTTGTTCCTCTTATCATCCCTGTGGCAAATGAATTCGGCGTTAATCCATTGCATCTTGGTGTTATCTTCCTGATAAACCTGGAAATAGGATTCCTTACACCACCTATAGGATTGAACGTCTTCATCTCAAGTTATAGGTTCAAGAAGAATTTTATTGAGATATTCAAGGCCACATTGCCGTTCTATATAATACTCGTGATATGCCTGTTACTTATAACATACATACCATGGCTGACGCTGTGCTTGCAGAAATAAACTACCTATAAAGCCCTTTTAGTTATTTGGCAAAGTTATAGAACCCTGAATAGGAGTATCTTTTTTAACATCCAGTTTTTTGTCTATATTTGGAACTATCACAAAATCTTTCATAGTGATCTTGGGAGTATTACTGTTTATAAATTCCAACTCAACAAAATCTGAGATCGTGCTGTAATACGCCTCATTAGCTTGTCTGCCAACAAGGGTCTTGCTGGTAACCTTGGCTATTTGTGAGCTCTTGGTCGGTTTGTCAGTATATTTAATAATTATTTTGTAATTATCGCCATCCTCTTCAATTGTAGCGTCATTTATGAAAAGGTATCTCTCTGCAGAGGTAGCAATGAGGCCTTTCCCGTCCGTTTTATCCTCTTTTGACATAATGTATGTACCATACTTTTCTGCCAGGCTTCTAAATGCATCAACCTTAAGTTGCTGCTTATTACTGGCATAAAGTTTTTTACTATATGTTTGCTCAAATATCAGTTCTTTTGCTGAAGGAGAAGTACAAGCCGTAGGTGAAGATTGAAAAAATGCAGTTTCAGTAGCATTGATGAAAGAGTCATTAATGGTTGAACTCCAAGAATTTACTTTAAAATCTTTTTTGTTTGTTATCGTATTGTAGTGTCGCTTATCGTAGCTCTTCTGGTCTAGAAAATCTATGCCTGCAGCTACGCCAAGAATGTACCAATTTGAAGAAGCATCTTTAGCTAGCCTACAGTATAGAGGCCCGCCTGAATCTCCTTTGTACAATATCATCTTGTTTTTATCTTCATCAACAAAGTAAGAATCGATCCAGTTAGAGCTAGTTACCGTGTTGTTTTGTATTGATTTGGGAATTTTTGTGCTACGCAGTGTCCCAAATTCTTCCCCGCTTATCAAGCGTCCAAAACCAGCAGCTCTGCATTCTAATACGCCAGCATCCTTTAAGTGACTTTGCCCGGCCTTATCTTCAAAATAGCTACCAGCTGTTTGATTAATATCGTTAAGCTCTGGATCTGGGAGAACTAGAGCTGGCACCAAAGACTTATCAACAGTCTTTCCAGACGCTTTTTTGCTATATATTTTATCTATCCCGTAGATCGCAAAGTCATCAATCCCGTAAGCTTGGTTTGTGGCTCCAGAACAAGATAAAACTGATGGCAATAACTCCACGGTATAATCATATGTACCGTCATCTTTGTAAGCACAGAACACTTTATCCTGCTTAAATGTCATGCAGTGGTTGGCAGTAAAAAGGAACAAACTATTTTTATATTTAACTATTGAGCCACTACAATTAGCATTAACATTACAAAGAAAAGGTGAATTCTCCACCTTTTCTAAAACTGTAACCGGCATAACGGCATTAAAAGACATAAGTAGGAGCAAAAATAAGTAACTCATTTGAGGCCCTCCCATACTGCTTTTCGGCATTTAACAAAAAAACTTAATTCACGAACTCTCTGGCATTCTGGAACATTCTCATCCATGGACCGTTCTCTGTGGTGAACATGTCCTTTGGTCTATAGGACATCTGAACGGATCTGAATAAACGTTCAGGATGAGGCATCATTATGGTCACACGGCCATCTTTAGTTGTAAGGCCCGTGATACCGTCTATTGAGCCGTTAGGATTGAACGGATAACGTTCTGTTGGACTGCCATAGTTATCCACAAATCTTGCAGATATAAGTCCCTGCTCCTTTAGCATCTCATAGTTCCCAGTTCTGCTAAAATTAGCCAGGCCTTCGCCATGAGCGACAGGTATTGGGATAATAGCACCTGACATTTCTTTAAAAAATATAGAAGGTGAATTGATTATCTCTACTGTTGCATATCTTGCTTCAAATTGTTCTGACCTATTCTTGGTAAATTCTGGCCAGTTCTCAGCCCCAGGGATTATACCCTTCAGCTGTGACATCATCTGACAACCGTTGCATATACCAAGAGAAAAAGTATCCTTGCGTGCAAAGAACCTTGTGAACATTTCTTTAAGATGATCGTTGAACAGAACGGACTTAGCCCAGCCAGAGCCAGCACCAAGTACGTCGCCGTACGAGAAGCCTCCGCAAGTAACTATCCCACTAAAGTCCCTTAGATCGAACTTTTTAGTCAAAAGGTCTGTCATATGTATATCTGTGCTTTCAAAACCTGCGCGATCAAAAGCCGCGGCCATTTCTACCTGACCATTAATACCCTGTTCCCTCAATATAGCTACTTTAGGACGGGCAGTAGCAATGTTGATACTGAAAGTCTCTGATGGATCATATGTTAGCTTGAAGGCCATTCCAGGGTCGAACTCATCCAGGATGTTATCATATTCCTGTTTTGCGCACTCAGGGTTGTCCCTATAGGTCTGCATTCTATATGTAAGTTCTGACCAGTACCTGTTGAGCTTTGTTACAGATTCAGTATAAATATTTTTAGCATCGTAGTTTATCTCAAGTTTTTTGTTCCCAATAGGAGAACCTATTAAAGTGCTTATGCCCCTTATGTTGTATTCTTTAAGGATAGCCTTAACTTTATCAACGTCGGCATCAGCTACCTGTATGACAGCTCCCAACTCTTCTGAAAAAAGGACGGAGAGGATATTGGCTTCACTTGCGCTATCTATCCTGCTTAATCCTTTTAGGTCAACTCTTACGCCGCATCTTCCGGCTATCGCCATTTCTGCAAGCGTTACCAACAATCCACCGTCTGAACGGTCGTGATAGGCCAGCAACAATCCTTGTGATATTAATTCCTGTATCGCATTATAAAAATCAACAAAGAGCTTTGGATCATCAAAATCAGGATGTTCATTACCCACTTGATTATAGACCTGAGCTAGGGCACTGGAACCAAGCCTGTTCTTTTTTTCTCCAAGGTCTATCAATATAAGTTTAGATTCTTTATGAGCCTTTAGATCAGCTGTGACCGTTTTTCTTATATCTTCTACTGGTGCAAAGGAACTTACGACAAGGCTCAACGGCGCTATCATTTTTTCCTCTTTGCCTTTGCTTGTCTTCCAAACAGTGCGCATAGAAAGAGAATCTTTTCCGACGGGTATACTTACACCTATCTGTGGGCAAAATTCCTCTCCCACTGTCCTAACTGAATCATAAAGGTTTGCATCTTCTCCCTGTTCTCCACACGCACACATCCAGTTTGCAGAAAGTTTTATATTACCTATCTTACC
Organism: bacterium; assembly: GCA_037128035.1. Taxonomy (GTDB): domain Bacteria; phylum Bdellovibrionota; class JAFGOL01; order JAFGOL01; family JAFGOL01; genus JAPLFT01. The sequence goes on from JBAXXF010000071.1 coordinate 5,092, forward strand.
GATATTGGTTGATGCGATATTAGTGATGGCCTCACCTATTGCCATCCTACATGATGCAGGGGCATCAACTACGGCAATATTGGTCCTTTCTCCCATGGCCATTGCCTCACCAGCGTATGACTTATAGGAGGCGGCCGTTACTGAGGCATCAGAGATAGGTGTCTGGTATGGACCCACCATCTGATCACGTGCGACCATTCCTGTAACTGTCCTGTCCGCAATACTTATTAAAAATGTTTTGTTCGCTACTGCTGGTAAATGAAGTACTCTTTCCACAGCCTCTGGTATTTTTATCCCCTTAAGGTCCAACGCCTGGTGCTCTTCTGGAAAGTGTGTCACATCACGCAGCATTTTAGGCGGTTTATGAAGTATCACGCCTATCTCTATATCAATTGGTTTATTATCAAAATGTTCGTCGTAAAGGCTTAGGTGATGATCACCCGTTGCCTGACCCAGCACTGCCACAGGGCATCGTTCGCGTTCGCATATCTTTAAGAATAGCTCAAGGGATTCTGGTGCTATCGCAAGGACATAACGTTCTTGTGATTCATTGCACCATATTTCCATAGGGCTCATTGAGCGATCTTCACTGTGTATCTTTCTTAGCCAAAAACTTCCACCAGTCTCAGAGACCAATTCAGGACAGCCGTTAGAAAGACCGCCAGCACCTATATCATGAATGCTGAGTATCGGGTTCTTTTCACTGAGCGCTACACAGGAATCTATTACTTCCTGACACCTACGTTGCATTTCTGCATTCCCACGCTGAACTGAATTAAAATCTAATTCAGCATCGTTACTTCCGGTATCCATGGAGGATGCCGCACCACCGCCTATACCGATCTTCATGGCTGGTCCGCCAAGTTGTATTATATATGATGTAGCTGGTATCTCTTTCTTGTAAGCGTTAGCCCTTTTTATGTTACCCATTCCACCAGCGACCATTATCGGCTTGTGATATCCGCGATAACGACCGTTGTGCACTTCTTCATATGTTTTGAATAGTCCTGTAAGTTGAGGACGTCCGAACTCATTTCCAAATGATGCCCCGCCTATTGGACCTTCTGTCATTATTTCCAGCGGTGTTGCAAGCCTGTTAGGAAATTCTGCATAGTCCTTTTCCCAAGGCATTTTAAAATCTGGTATCCTTAAATTAGAGACCATGAACGCAGCAAGACCGGCCTTGCTTTTACTACCTGTACCTGTCGCGCCTTCGTCCCTTATCTCTCCGCCTACACCTGTAGCGGCCCCCGGGAACGGAGATATAGCTGTAGGGTGGTTATGGGTCTCCACCTTTGCAAGCATATCTATTGTTCTGTTCTCATACCTGTATACGTTATCCTTTTCCCTATGTGGTTCAAAATAAGCCTCATCATGGCCTTCTATAACGCAAGCGTTATCGCTGTATGCAACAAGGTTACCTTGAGGATTTTTTTCATACGTATTCTGTATCATCTTGAAAAGCGATTTTTTCTGCTTTTCACCATCTATTATCCATTCTGCGTTAAAGATCTTATGTCTGCAATGTTCTGAATTGACCTGACCGAACATCAAGAGCTCAACGTCGGTAGGATTCCTTTTTATTTTTGTATATACATCAAAAAGGTAATCTATTTCCTCTTTGCTAAGGGCCAATCCCATTTGAGTGTTCACTTTTTCAAGCGCGGACACCCCA
>JBAXXF010000072.1:0-6678 GCA_037128035.1 bacterium
GAGCTTGATTGATCAATGACATGGCCAGTCTGTCTAGGTTACCCAACTGCCGAAAAATCTGCTCAGCTTCTTTGTGAAGCACCATTGCCTCGTCCCACTGCCCGCAAACAGTCGAAATGTTTGCCTGATAACTCAAACTGCTGGCCACTCCGACGGGGTTGCTCAACTGCCGGAAAATCTGCTCAGCTTCTTTGTGGAGCGCCATTGCCTCGTTCCATTGCCCGTGATCCGCCAAGATCAACGCCTGCCATCTTGGATACTCTGACAGCATATGAACCGGCCGCATTTACTATGTACTCGCAATTTATCTTAAGCCCAGAAGCAGTTATACATCCCTTTACCTGCCCCTTCTCCACCATTATATCTGCAACTTCATCACCAATGATGAACTCAACGCCCATTGCCTTGGCATCTTCTGCTATCCCGTACGCAGAAGCAAATGGATTAGCTCCGCCAGCCTCTGGAAAAAGAACTGCGCCCATAATACTGGAGGTTTCCAGACCAGGCAGCCATTTTGATATTTTAGCAATATCCGTCGTGAACTCTGCCTTTATACCCTCTTTTTCCCATAGGTCCAAATTAGCTGCAAAACTATCATAGGTCTTTTTATCAAAAGCAAGGTACACATAACCACCTTGGTACCATCCGACAGGTTTGCCAATGTTCTTTTCTGCGTTCTTATAAAAATCCAAACCATACTGTGACCTTTTTATTTTATTGCTCTCTGAGAAACCAGTCCTGATCCCACCAAGGGCGGCACCGCTTGCTCCTGAAGCCAAAAATTCCTTTTCAACTACGACTATATCGCTCCATCCCTGCTTTGCCAATTGCCATGCAGTATTTATCCCGTTTATGCCGCCACCTATTATGACGACCTTCTTAGAGATATGTTTTTTCTCCGTTAAATATGGGCTCCTGAATGTATTAAGTATCTCAAGCTGAACGGTCCTTGTGTGCTCTATCTCCGTCAAGGTCTCAAGTTCATCTTTGCTAAAATTAAGCCCTGCAGCCTCACCAAGTGTGATCCTCTTGGTTGGTGCGCGATATATGGTCCTTCTTTTAAGCTTAACATCCAAGATCTCTTCACCGGTCTTGCCGGAATATTTTTTTAATAAGTTCTCTACTATAGGCCTACATTGATTCCCTCTACATGGTCCCATTCCTAGACGAGTTATTCGTTTTATCTCGTTTACAGATCTGTATCCCTTTTTTATAAGGTCTATTATCATCTCTTCTGTTATCTCTTCACAGCGACAGACATAAACATCGGAGTTGGAAACAGGTTCAACTTTTTTAGCAGAACTGATATCATCTTTGACATTGAACAATCTGTAAGATCTGACACTGAACGCTTTATCCTTTGGTAACTCTATCTCTACTATTGAGCATCTTTCCTTATTATCAAAAAACTTTGTAGCAAGCACAGTACCTTTGCAAACAAAGCTACCTTCCTTGTCTAAAAGCTCCACCAATTCACCCTTCTTAGGCTCAGGCAAAAATTCAAACGGCAGACAAACCCTTGAGGTCTTATCCGTATAGTTATACTGCACTAGAAGGATGGCTCTCCCAGGACAAGCGGCCAGACATTTGCCACAGCCTACGCATTTTGATGGATCATAATTAGGTTGCTGGTTTATCTCATCACCCACGATTATTGCTCTCGCGGGGCACGACATTTCACATGGATTACATGGAATATCCTGAGGACAATCTATGATGACACGAGCTTCCTTTGCCTTAAAGTCCTTAGCTGATAAGCCCTGTGTATATTGGTTGGGGACAAAATCTTTTTTTATCCCTTCTCCTGTAAGTTTCTTTTTACCTATTCCAAGCCTTGCGCCAAAACTACCGCTTTGGATATTATCCAGGAGCCTAAAAGCTTTTTTAGATTCCTCTTCGAATTTTGGATGAGAATATCCAAGGTCAAGTGCCGCTTTAAGACCAGAAAGTTTCCCTTCAAGCCTGGCTATGCTCGCCTCACCTATAACAGCGCAATCTCCTGCGACGTAAATATCTGGATTAGATGTTGTATGAAATTTATCAAATATTGGAGCCTCTCCAAGCTCAGGTATGAACTTGAAATCACAGCCAGCTTGCCACAACAATTCATTTAGAGGATTCAGCCCTACGGCCATACATATGGTATCGCAGTCTACGGTCTTTTCTGAACCTTTAACAACATTCCATTGATCATCAAGTTGGGCTATTACTGCTGAGGCGACTCTTTCTCCTTTCTTATCAGCGACAGCTTTTAAGATAGTGTGTGATGCCAGCATAGGCACACCAAGCGCCGCTACTTTGTCTACGTGTACCTTATATGCGCCAAATTTATTTTGAGCTTCTATGACAGCAACTACCTGAGAGCCGGCCTGTAACAATTGATACGCAACTATAACGCCTATGTTACCACCACCCACCACCAGAACTTTTTCACCTGGCTTTACACCGTACAGGTTCATGAATGTTTGGGCTCCGCCTGCTCCGATTATCCCTGGTATATAATTCCCTTCGAACGGAAGGTTCTTTTCCATAGCTCCCGTGCATACGATTATCTTTTTTGCGATGAGGAAGTTAAGTTTGTCGTTATCCCTGAATGCCAAGATATTCCCTGGATACATTCCGACTACTGTCGAATTCAATCTTACGTGTATATTTGTTTTTGATACTCTATCTGCCAATTCTTGAGCTATCTTAAAGCCTCTTTTGGATGCACCAAGCTCCTCATTACCAAAGAACGTATGGGTCTGGAGAACAAGTTGCCCTCCTATATATTGCTTATCATCTAGTAAAAAGATATCCTTAACGCCAGCTTCACTACAGGTCAAAGCCGCTTCCAAACCAGCTGGACCAGCTCCTATAATAGCGACCTCACAAACTGGGTGCTCTTGAGCTTTTGCCTGTTCATAGACATCATGTGACATTGCCTTTCTAGGAAGACGTTTGAACACTTCTACGTCTATATCAGAGCCTTGGTATCTGACATCCATGCCTCCAGCAAGTGGAGTTATGCATGCCATGGTGTTTGGATTACCATCCACTGTCATCATACAGTTACCACAGCGGCCCTGCATACAAAATGGACCTAAAGGCTTGTGTTGTTTAGCGCTGTATCTGGTCTTTAGAATATCGTTAGCTCTCAAAGCGGATATGATAGGTTCTCCTTCAAAACCATAAAGTTCCTTGCCATTAAAGAGGAAGCTAACTTTCTTCTTATCAGTGAAATCAAGCACGGGATGCGATTTAATTCTCATAATGTTAAAAACTATAAATAGGATTTTAAATTGTGGCAAGACCTAAAGAGGTGTAAAAGTAATTACTATGAAACTTAGGCAAGCTGTCGTGGCCGGGCACTTTTATCCCGGAGATAAAACGATGTTACAGAATATGCTAAAGGATCTTATTGTACCTGTAACGAAGATAAATAACAGCTTCGCTGTCATTGCGCCACATGCCGGTTACATATATTCTGGCAAGACTGCAGGCAAAGTATATTCTTCTGTGGATATACCTGACACCGTCATAATAATGAGCCCTAACCATACAGGACTTGGTCACCCTATAAGTCTTCATCCGGCAGAAACGTGGTCAACTCCGCTTGGGAATGTACAAGTAGACTTGGATCTGCTGGACAAGATAAAAAAGAAGATCCCGCAGGCTGAGCTAGACCCTAATGCACAGCTAAGGGAACATGCTCTTGAAGTCCACATACCTTTTTTACAAACATTGAACCCGAACGTTAAGATAGTACCCATAACTTTATCCGGACTACCATTTGATGCAATAAATAAATTAGGGATAGCATTGGCTGAGATCATCATTGACGTAGAAAGGACCGCTGGCTACAGACCTTTAATAGTAGCTTCTTCTGACATGACCCATTTTGAAGACGCGGAAGCAGCAAAAATAAAAGATATGCAGGCCATTGACAAGATAAAACAATTGGACACAAAAGGTTTTTTACACACAATAGAAAAAGAGAACATAACGCTGTGCGGACTTTATCCAATATCTGTAACAATTGAAGCATTACTGCATTACTCAAAGATAAAAAAGCTAACTCCAAAAGTAGAGCTCATAGATTATACAAATTCGGGACAGGTCACGGGTGATATGAATGAAGTAGTGGCATATGCCGGAATAGTGATGTCATTGGGCTAAACGCCTACAATTGCTTAAGTTTTATACACAGCCTCTCTTGTAAGGCCTTGAAATAATTACTCTTTTCAGGGGCATGCTTATTGCTTATATTAGCTCATCATGATGACACTGCTATACCTATTCATTTTAGCTACCCCTATATTTTCACAAGAAAGTTTTGATTTCCCCTCTGAAGTTCAAATTATAAATGTCCAAGAAAAAGTTGCTTCCAATGGATGGTCTAAATTCGAACGTTTACTTTTTCCTTGGGAATATGGTGATTTTAAACAGGATCTGGGGAAAATAATATCAGAAGAGACTACAAATTACATATCTCGACACGAGGGGCTTAAATTAATAGAAGATAAACAGAAGATATTGTGCTTTTACCTATCAGACGTAAAGAACGTATTATTGTGCCTATTCCAAAGCAATGAAGTTCTACAAGCAGCAACAGGAAGAGCAATGCTACATGCGTGGGCCAACAGGAACATAAGGTCCGATATTTCCCTCTTCGACGAAGATAATAATGAGACCTGCTCTTATATGGTTTACTCTGGTGCCAATCTTAGGGACGAAGACTTTAAATGGGTCCTTGACAACAGGGACACCCTTGATGCTGGAGATCTCTCTACTGAAGACCTGAAAATAGAAAAGAAATTCTACAAAGAGGTAATAGAGCCTGAGCTAAAAAAGAAGGATTTTAAATTCGTATTCGCAGGTGCAACTATATGGGAAGAGAATTTAAGATCACAGATCAACTTTGATGATGAAACGATCCTTCATGAGATAATGCATGCTAAATACGCAAGCGACGATAAATTCAGGGCAGACATTGATGACTATATCGATACGGAACTAATTAATGCCAACTCAGAAGCCTCTAAGATCTTAAAACATTTGAGAGAGCATGACTCAGACGTATACCCTGCACTCGATAATGATCATTATGTTAGGAACAACGAGATATTTGTACGTTTAATGATCCCTGCCCCTAATTCAATGGACCAGTGTGATGATCCAACAAATTCAATGGCTAGTAAAATAGAAGCCACACTGGATATTTTAAAAATGACGATGTCCAAAAAGCATATGCTCCCTGCTTTATGGTATAGGGTCCACGAATATGCAAAGGTGGGTAATGATTCTTTCTTCAAGAGCAGGGTCATCAACTTTTACTGCGATAAATCTATAAGTTTTCCCGTAGAGGAGGATACACCTGTCTATATTATGGACAAGACTAAACCATGCAAGTAACTGTATTTACAAAGAATTACCCGTGGCATGTAGATTGCTTTATTAGCACTATGATGAAAAAACTCTTATTTATAGCTTTGTCACTTTTTCTTGTAAGTGGCCTAAAAGCACAAGATGTAATATCAACTTGGGGCTCCAATATAGATCTTGCGGACACTTATAAATTAACAAAAGTAGATGATAGCAGTTTCAAACTGACCTATGACGATCCTTATCTGGGAAAAAGTTTCGACTATACTTACGACATAGAGTTCTATGACCAATTCACCAAAACACTAGCACTGGCAAAGGAAAAAGGCGCACTAGTTTATCACCTACCACACAACGATAGAGGAACGGTCGTATCCTACACAGAAAAATATGCTTTAAGCATTACATACATTGAACTTGATCCTGCTGACGTAGAATTACAAAAGATAGATCCTAATACATGGACCTCGTGGTTCAATTCATGGGGAAACAAGATAGTCATTAAATACAAAAAGAATAATACCATAATAGCGCCAGTCTGCTATGGCTGCGGTGAAGATGAAATGGAAGTTAAATACAAAAGATACCTTAGGGTCCTTGAAAAAGCCAAGACCGACAAGGAAAAGGTAATAATCAATACCGGCGTAGGAAAAACATGGGATGCTATATCCATTGCCCATGATGCAGATACCTACGACCCTAACAATATAATACTGGTAGCTGTAGTATCAGACAAGAAAACAGTAAAGACCGTACCTGAGAACGAATTAACAAGCACGGAAAGGCTTCATGTCACAGGATGGATGGTCTTCAAAGTAGAATCTGCCGATGCCACGGTAGGAGAGCAGTTGTTGGGTTACTCCCTAAGCAGCGATGGAATATTTGGTGATATTAAATTACAAGGCTTTGTGCAGAAAATAGGCACTCTATACAAAAAAACCCTAGCTAACGCTAAGTCGAAAAAAGTTAAGATAAGGGTCCACACAGGTATAAAGGTAGATGCTGCTGCAGTTGGATTAACGATGACTGATATCCCTATAGAAGAAGAAAAATAGTTAGAACTCTATGCCCTTCTGAGCCTGAATACCATTCTGATATGCATGCTTGTTCTCATGGACAGTGCTTACTGTATCCGCAACCTCTATAAGTTCCTGGGGCATAGTACGCCCGGTAAGTATAAAATGAGTATCTGCGTACTTATCCATTAATCTGACAACGTCCTTGGCCTCGAACCAGTTCCACATCACCGGATAAGAGATCTCGTCCAACACGACCATTACCTCTTTCTTGTTACTGCTATTCTTAATGTAGGAT